>NZ_JARESU010000340.1:0-2782 GCF_046027075.1 Paraburkholderia sp. RL18-085-BIA-A
TGAGCCTTCGAAAATGGCATCAAAACAGCCATCCGCTTGCCACCGCCGAAAGGCGCGATAGATGCGCGTGTAATGGATCTCCGGACGGCCTTGGCGATCCTTCTCGATTGGCAGTTCCTTCCACTGGCAGCCCAAGTAGAGCAAACGCAAAATGTAGTTGAAAATCGCGTGCCAGCCCGGTTTCGTCGCGGGGCCGCGACGGCCCTTGCTCAGATGCGGCAAGACAAATTGCTCGAACTGCGAGGCAGTCAGTTTCGTTGGAATCCCTTGCCGCGGCTGGCGTTTCGCCATCTCGAGCACCAAAGCAACGGGATTCTAACCGGTTCGCTCGTGTCTACGAAAACCCTTTCTTGCTGCGGTTTGTAGGCAAATTCCAGCCAGCTATCGGTTGCGATCGATTAACTTGCCGATCAACGCGTGATCCGAATATTAATGCACCGCCGTCGCTGCGGGAATACGGTAATACCACGATCAGCGAAATGCGCGGACTGTCGCCGAAGAAATCGACAGGCTGAATATGGCGCGAATTGCAGTAGTCGATGCCTTCGTCGGTAATGGTCAGGATCGCCGTCGACGCCTATAACTGGGTCGGGCTGGACAGCATCGACCATGCTTGTACACGAAAGCCGGCGATACATGGCATGGCAGAGGGCTTGCGAACGTCGGCTTAATGTTTTCGCAGCGGACGGCCGCGAGCGTTGGGTTGAACGGCTGCGGTGGGTCGGCTTGTGCCTGACGCCGCCCGATCTACCTCGCACCCTCTTATCCATTCAGCATCGGGCTGAGTTCGGGCCATCTATGGTCATTGGCCCGCGCTTTCACATCGACATTCGAGAGGCGGATCCTGTTTACGGACACCGGGCCGTCGGGTCCAAAACAGGCCCGTCAAATCGTTGTCCGGACCTTCGTCCGGTCAGCGGACCACGTAGCGCTTGCCGATTGCAGAACGCACTGCCTTGACGAAAAGCGCATCGCGCCGCGAGCAGCCCGACTCCCGGAGCATTTTGCGGGACCGGGATGGCTTCAGGGAGCCGCCACACCGCTATTGGACCAAAGTCCAATTGTCTTGAAGCCTTGCAGGTGCCACTATTGATATCATCCGGAAAGATCCCAATGCGGAAGTTTGTTTCATACCGCCAGGTCGCCTTTCGAATGGAGCGCGTCTCATGAGCAAGTATCTGCGGTTTTTTCTCGTGGTTCCGCTTCTGCTGCTCACGGCGGCCTGTTCGACGCAAGAGACTTCGTCGCCTGGAGCGGGCGATCCAGAACTGGAGGCGCAAGCGCGCGCGGCGCTGCAGCAACTGTTTGACGCGGCGCCCAGAGCCAGAGACCTTCATGATCGGGCGAAGGCAGTGCTCGTGTTTCCGAACATCCTCCGGGCAGGCCTCGGGGTGGGCGCACAAGGCGGAAGAGGAGTACTGTTCGGCTCCGACGGCAAAGTCCTGGGCTACTTCAGAAACACAGGGGTTTCGTGGGGCCTGCAAGCTGGTGCGCAGACGCTCTCGGAGGCGTTGTTTCTGATGACCGACGCAGCCGCGCGCCAACCCTTCGATAGTAGTGGATGGGCCGTTGGCGTAGGCCCGACTGTTGTAGTCGTCGATGCGGGCGCAGCCAGGTCGATGAACACCACAACGCTGCAGGCTGACGTCTATGCATTTATCTTTGGTCAGCAGGGGTTGATGGCCGGGCTTGGCGTACAAGGCCAACGGATTACGAGGCTCAATCCGTGAAGTGAGCGACGGCGCCTTCGAATTGGTACTCCTCTTTTATCTGGTACGTGTGGTGTGGTTAACACCCACCACCCGGCGGCTTCCGACCGGGTTCGGGCCATGAACGGTCGGTCAACACCCAGTCATGGATCGTCGACAACCGTAAACAACCTCGCTGGTTACCATCGCAGTTGTACGTTCCTCTGGCCTCGGGCTAAAGTCGTTCGCTTTTGGACACCGTTGTAGGTCGCGGTAACCTGGTACGTACTGTCGGGCCCAGTAATAAAGCAGCGAGGGCCGTCGGCCTTAAAGGAGGCAACTTCCTCATCATTGCGCGAGAGCCTGACGTCTACACCCCCCAGGTACTTGCCACGAGAACCCGATGTGAACAGTAGCCCCCTGTCGAAATTTCCGGCCTGCGCTCGCATCGCTTGCTGTTCGTCCTGGCCTACCCCACCGCACAGATAGGTGATCTGGCCAACCGTGCGCGGTTCAAGATTTGCAGCCTGCGCAGCTTGCCATGCAGTCATGGCGATCGCGGCAATCGCCAGCGCGCAAAGACGGGGATGAGAAGCAATCAAGGCGTAAGCAACGCCAAGGTTGCCGGTGCTATGAAATTTGAGATCGCGAGTGAGCATGAGTGTCCTCATGTAGTTGGTCCCGGAGATTAAAATATATGTCAAAACTTCGTGCTCGGGCTCCCCAACCAACGGCCGCTATTGAGAAAGGCGACGGTCCCTTGTGGGTCGACAATCGCCCATTGTTCAAAGCACAAACTGAATCTCCCTTCAATCGAAAGGAGATTGTCATGAGCACTTCAACCGACACATGTCCGTCGCGGGTGGACACGACAATCCGCCCGGTTGGTTCACCGGCGGGTCGCGTCAATCGGCCTTGACGACACCGCCTACGGTACGCGCACGATGCGTCGGACCAAGGCCTCTTTGATTTATCGCCGCACGAAGAACCTGGCTCTGGTGCAAATAGAGATTTGGCGGCAGTCTGCACACCAGATCTAGCGGTGGATAGGCTGGCGGAACCCTATATATGGCCGCTCAGCAACCTCGATTTTC
>NZ_JARESU010000341.1:0-2755 GCF_046027075.1 Paraburkholderia sp. RL18-085-BIA-A
TAATTGCCACAACCTATACCACATGGCGACCGGGATGATGACCGAGTTCCGCTATCGCGATATCTCCCTATGATGAAGCCGCCGCACGCCGTGTCCGGGCGGTCCTGCGTCGCGACGCTTGCGGCGATGGCTATATGATCAATGTCGTCCTGACCGACGGCATCTCATCTGTACTGTCAACGAACCAGCGGCGTCGACGAACAGTGGCAAGGGCAAGCGGAAATTGATGTGTTTGCTTCTGCGCACCGCTGTTCGTCCAAAGAGACAATAGTTCAAGCCTGCGCAACACGCTACGTTCAGACGAAAGGAGTATCGTGCGCGGAACCGCACAGTACGCTACTTTCCCCGCGACAATAATCGTAAATAGGAGTAGTCGAACACGCTGTGCGTGGCCCATCAAAACCATGACTCCTCCGCGCAGAATCCTTGTCGGCCTGATCCTTCTTTTGGTCTTGCCGATCCGCCTGATAATCGATGCATCTGCGGCTTGCGATGCAGTGGCACCCTATGGCAAGTTCGGCATGCACACGTCCGAAACTCGTCAGCAAGTGGCACGAGGCGAAGCTGTGAGTTCCTCGATCAAGAGAAGCTGACCCGCTGGCCTCGGTTGCGGCGGATGTCGGTGCGAAATGTGTCACCGTTGACTCGGGAATGCCGCCAGACGAGATCGCCAAAGCCATTGTGGACGCTGGCTACACGCCGGTCATACGACACGCGTAAAGTCGATCAGGGATTGTGGAATTTGCCACTCGCGAGCGGATGGGCTTCGGACCATTCCACGATGCTTCTGATGGCGATCCACGAATGCGAGGTCTGAATGCATTGCTCCCTCAAACACCCACGCGTTGATCGGCGGAGGCCGCATCCTTTGTCCGGTTAGTACACCGCGGTATCTTGTCCCCGAAGGAGCCGTGATGAATCTTCGGGTTTCTCAATCCGGAGCGAGCGAAGCCGTTCACGCGGCCGCAATGCTCCGGCTCATCCACCACTGGAGGTTTGATATGTCAATCCGCATTGGCGACGAAGCACCCGATTTCACGGCCGAGACGACCGAAGGTACGATCCGCTTTCACGAGTGGATCGGCGACAAGTGGGCGATCCTGTTTTCGCACCCGAAGGAACAGAGGACGAACACTACCTCTTTTTCCGCAAGCCGGCATAGCGACGAATCGAACCTGCCGCGCCACCAGAGATCTGTTACCCCGCTTCCGGATGCTCTCATCATCGCCACAGGCTATCGGTTTGGTCGAGCACGACCCTCGTACAGAAAGCTCATCGACTTCGGACCGGGCGCGTAACCCGTGTCGAGATGGTCGATGATGAAGCCGCCCCTCTCAATCATGTGCGCAATAGGCCGATTCAGATGGCAGCCGCCGCTGATGCACTTCCAGGCGGGCGTCAAGCGGTTCTGCCATTTATACACGCGTTCGTCCGGCGCGAGACCGTGCTCGACGAAGAGCAGGTACCCGTTCGGTTTTAGCACGCGACGCATCTCCTTCAGCGCACGCTTAGCCTCCGGAATCGTGCACAGGGTCCAGGTGGTGACGACCGTATCAACGCTTCTGTCTTCCAGCGGGATGGCTTCTGCCGAAGCGTCCAGAAAAGTCACCGGTCGCCTCGCCTGCTTCGCGTTTCGCCGCGCCATAGCCATGAGTTTGGGATCGGGCTCGAGTGCGAGAACCTCTCTCACGCCCGCTTCGTATAGCGGCAAATTCAGGCCTGACCCCGCGCCGATCTCGAGCACCGTGCCTTCGGCGTTGCCAATGACCCGCTCCCGGTAGGGCTCAAGAAAGCTGTTGCGCATTGCGAGGTCGCAAAGGCGCGGCAGAATGACATTGCGGTAGAAGCCCATGTTCCGTGTCCCTCTATCCAGTGGCGACGCGTATCGGCAGTGTCGGCCGTATAGCTGGCCTCCATGAGCCCCTTGCGGAGGCAGGAGGTCATTATCGTCTCGTCTTCGACTATGAGGATACGCATGGCAATATTTGTTGGCGTCGCACCACAGGCCGCCGAGTGAGACACAACGAGCTTAATGTGCCGAGCGTGATGTGTGGACGGTGTACTGGAAATGACGCCACCATGACATTTTTTTTTTCTTGGACATACCCGAAAAATTGGTCATTATTCGGCCACGCCTTTGTCGCGCGCTCCGACTAAGATCCGGGTTGCATCTTTGGCCAGCCGTCGCAGTGGCGCAGTTTCACGGTTACACACTGACACGTTCCGGACCTTACGGTTTTCTTAGATTGCGTGCTAAACTTCGCACCCATGTCTTACTGGCGCAAACTCTTCGTCATCGTGCTGCTTGCACTGAGCCTTCCGGTTCAGTCGTTCGCGGCCGTCTCCATGAAATGCGACTCGTCGTATATCGGGAGCGACGGGGCGTTTGCGCAGCATGCCGAAGTGGACGAGTCGGCGCACCGTCACATGCACGGTGTCGCCATGGCTGATGGTCTCCATCATCTCGGCCACGATGATCGCGCGCACCACGTTCATTCGTGCTCGACATGCGAGTCCTGCTGCTCGGGCGCAACTTTGCCCGCCGTCCCGACAGTGGTATCAGCCGCCTACGCCATTCAACTTGTCGTTCCGTTCCCCTCCTCTGTCCGTGTCGCGTCGTTTCTGACCGACGGCATCGAACGTCCCCCTCGAATCTCTCTCGCCTAGTCCTTCGGTCGCGGCCCAAGCTGCGATGCGCAATTTCGACCTGATGGCCGCGTGTCGGCCATCCAGGTGATCTATGACGAGAAAAATC
>NZ_JARESU010000342.1:0-2673 GCF_046027075.1 Paraburkholderia sp. RL18-085-BIA-A
AGCAGACACGCTCCATCGATAACTTCTCGTACACCGCAAGCAGTATCTACGTGTCGACGACGAGATTCGAACTGTATGCATTCAACGCCTCGCTATCGACGCCAGGCTACGACCTGCAATTGTGTTCAAACAACATTGGCACGCTGGCCGGATACATCGTGTTGAACGGAACAGCGACGGCCTGGGGCGACGCCACAAAATCAGTCAGTGCGACGCTCACCATCACGCTTCAACCCCGCGTTGAGGGGCCGTAGAGGTGAATGGGGAGGTGGTGACCGCTGTGCCGTTCGCGGTCGACGACGATTAGCCCAGCTTGACGCGCAAATCAGGCTCTGTCGGCTCCTGCTCATCGACGTCTGCAACGCATATACAATTCCGGCCTTGCTGTTTGGCAGCATACAGTGCGCGGTCGGCGGCTCCGACGAGCATTGCAGGGTCGCTGTCCTGTCCGGCCTGCGTTGCCGCGACGCCGACGCTAATCGTGACGATGCCCGGACTGCTCGCCTCGTGTGGAATGCCAAGGCACTCCACAGCCCGCCGGATTCGCTCGGCCACAATCAGCGCACCCGCGCCGTCCGTATCCGGCAGTATGAGGGCAAACTCTTCTCCACCATACCGGGCTACCGTATCAGTCGCACGCGAAGTGGCAGACGAAATTGCTGCCGCAACCGTGCGCAGGCATTCGTCACCCCGCTGGTGGCCAAACCGGTCGTTATAGCTCTTGTAGGCGTCCACGTCGGCCATGATGACCGCGAGATTTCCCCGCTTGTCGGCCCGCGACGTCCGTTGCCAGTGACGTCCCAGCTCGCGGTCGAAATGACGCCGGTTGAAGAGCCCCGTCAGCGCGTCGCGGAAAGCGAGCCCCTGCAACTCCGCGCGCTCGTCGGCGGCCCGCTGGTCCGCCAGCTTTTGCTCCGTAATGTTGCGGATGGTGGCGGTCAGGGAGTCCGGATTGCCCGAGCACGGGTCGATGACGCAGCGCAGGTGCGTCTCCATCCAGACGGCGCCACCGTTCCTGTGCAGGAGGCGACTGGTCTGGGCAGCTTCGGATTCGCCCGACGCCACTTTTTCGAGGGCCATCGCCAGGGCACCGCGGTCGTCGGACAGCGCCAGGTCGGGCAGGTACAAGCTCATCACCTGGTCAACGGTGTGGCCCGCAATGCGGTAACCCGCGGCGACACGTAGGTGAGCCGGCCGTCGAGCCCCAGGCTCATGACGATATCGCTCGCGTTTTCCGCGAGCACCCGGTATCGCCGTTCGCCATCGCGCAGCAGCCTGAAGAGCCGGTTTCGCTGCGCCTGGGTGGCGCTGATGGGCAGGGCAATGCCGAGTGCGGCAACCAGAAAAAGCTGCCGGCCGAAGATGCGGCCTTGCATGGTTTCGTAGGGAAAGACCCAGAGCGGCCCGGACCCGCGCATCGTGAACGACACGGCGATGCCGAGACACAGCAGCAGCCCGACCATGACGCCCGCGAGGTCCGCCTGAAACGCCAACAGCACGATGGGCGGCAGCGCCCAGTACAGGAGCGGAAACCGGCTTTGACCAAATACGCCTGCCGTGACAATGCAAACCAGCAGCAACAGGAAGGCGGTCTTCCGGAGTTGGCCAGCACGCAGGAGATGCGCGACTTCGCCGGTCCAGAACACCAGGGCGGCGGGCGTGAAGATGGCGACTCTCAGCGCATCCGAGACATACCAGTTGGCCAGGCTGGGCAGCAGATGCCAGTTCAGCTGCCCGCGCAGCAGCGTCGTCGCGAGGATGCCGGATACGGCAGGCGCAAGCAGCACGCCACCCGTCACGAATCTCACAAGCGGTTTCAGTCGGACCAGCTCGGAGACCGTCGAGACGCGCGGTGTGAAGGCGAACGCAATCAGGACCTCAACGATGTCGGCCGACGATTACGAAGCCGATACCCCGAGGCTTTCGCCCACATAAAGATTGGCCGCCAGATTCCCGAGGACCCCGCCAGCGAAGACCCAGTATCGTTGCCGTCGCGATGCGGCCATCAGCTGTGACAGCAGCACCGCATTGGTCAGCCATATCGGCGCGATTTCGCCCGCCATCGTTTTCAGCGCGCCGCTGGCGAGGCAGGTCAGCGTCGTGACCATGAGCGCAAGCAACAGGTGCCAGACATCCCCCGCGGGAGGCGCAATGACAGTGAGGCTGCTCGCAATCTGGGCGAGCGGTGAGCAGCCGGATTCTCCATTTTTCTCTCAGTTATCTGGTTATTTGCCAGTGCAAGCTTCCGGCCGGAAGAGTCCCGCACCGCGGGAATGGCTTCGAAGGCGCGTCGAACAAGGGCGCCTTGCCGCCTTACGAGGTTGTTTATCGGCTCCGGGGCGCGAAAACTTTACGGCGTGGCAGCGGACTCAGCAGTATTTCTCTTGCACGCGCCACGGCGGCGATAGACTGGAACCTCAACATCCGTCCTGGAGTCCGGGCATGACCTCGCAAACCTGCAACCGCATCGACCTTGCGTGCGACCAGCTGGAGATGGCGCTCGTCGCGTTCCTGGAGCGCCATCGCTTCGCCTCGGCCATCACCTTGGCCAGCGCGGCCGAACGTGTACTGGGCGAGGCGCTGCGGCACGCCGGCAAGCCGGCGGGCGTGGACTGGAAGTTCGATGCGGCCGACCTGGCGCACACGAAGCTGCACGGCCGGCCGCTGGACCGT
>NZ_JARESU010000343.1:0-2644 GCF_046027075.1 Paraburkholderia sp. RL18-085-BIA-A
GCGTGTTCTTCGGAATCACGTTTCGAATCTTCGGAATCACGTTTCGTATGGGACGCCCCTGCGCGTCCACCCGCTCCATCAACAGCTGCACGTTGCTGAGGCCGGTTCGCCATACCGAAGCGATCGAGCGCAGCGCGCCGGGCACAAGAACGTCGTCCGCAGCGAGGAAGATGATGACGTCGCCCGCACTCCTACCGAAGCCCACGTTGTTGGCTTCCCGCTGGCCACCGTTCTCCTTTAAGAGGCCGTGATCTTTTCGCCAAACGGAACGAATGACATCCGCAGAATTGTCGGTTGAGCCTTCGTCGACAACGATGACTTCCATGTCGGGCCATTCCTGCGTCAGGGCGCTTTCAATGGCTTGTCGAACAGAACGCCCGCAGTTGTAGTTGGCAATGACGACCGAAAAAAACAGGTCAGTGTGGTTCGCTTGACATTCGCTGCTTCGAACTTCCATCGACAACCTCCATCCCAGTTTGTATGGGCGCAGCACGCCTTTAGCTCGAAACCGTTTACGGTACGCCTTCGGCCCGTTGACAATAAGCCGCCGGCCAAAAACGCTATGTCCAGTCACCTCATGCAACCGAACTCGTCCTCGCCGCCCTCGGGAGCGACGCGATGCTGAGGACAATCGTCAGATCTTGGTTATTCTCTCTACCAATTGGTCCCCAAAACGCAAGACATCGTCATGTCCTGTTCTTCGCGCATGGCAGAGGTGCGCATTGCACCCGAATCTAGGTTATGCCTCGATGCCAAGAGCGCATACGTCCGTGCATGAAGTCGTGTACTAATGTCCGAAATCGTTGAATAGCCGATAAAATCGTCGGACGAAATAGCCATGGGGAGGCTGTCCTAAAGCAGATTCGGCACACCCCGCCCGGTATCGCAGCCGCACGTCGACATCATCCGGACATCGGCGTAGTGGAACCAGCAGCGCTGGCCGCGCGTCGCGGGAAATACCTCCTCCAGTGCGGCCCGGAAACCCGTTGCTCCGTCGCCGACTGCGAATAACGGGCCGGCCTGCAGGCCACGCGAACTCAGCTCCGTGACGGACTAATTCGCCCAGGCCCAAGCCGATTTCTGATACACCGATAACCGGTCTGTAAACTTGCTCATGGTGGATGGTTCGTTGTTTTCTGGTTTCCGCCTTCGACAATCAGATTCTCAGCTAAAACCTCCACCGCCTCCAATCTCCCGCCTCAACTCCCCCTACGCCAGATCCGAGCATATCTCAATGCAGCCAATGCGAAGCGCCAAGGAATCTGTAGGACCCAATCTGGATCGGACCTGCGCAGCGGGCCGCTTACCAAAGAGCTAAGCCGGACGTGGTGGTGCGACACGTGTCGCACCACCACTCTTGACGTTAGCTCCTTACCGAATGATCATAACCTCTGATGCCCACGTCGAACTTCTGTCAGTCGCGGCTTCAGGAATGTTGATACCCATGCGTAGTCATTGTTGGGAGACGTGCAATGCCTTACCCGTCCCACGCCATTGTTCAATGGACGAAAGACAGCGCGAAACAGCTTCTTCCCGATGCGGTTTTCCTCAGCTTGCTACATCGGAAGCGCATTGGGCGCTTCCCCAAACTCCTTCACCCGACAACCTACAACGAGAAAATCCTGCTACGTTGCTTACGGCCAGACCCGCGATACAGCGCTTTGACCGACAAGCTGACCGCGCGCGATTACGTCAGAGACAAAATCGGCGAGAAATACCTGATCCCCATGATCTCAGCGCCCTCCGACTTCACGCCAGCGATCTTCGACAGGCTGCCGAATTCCTTTGTCATGAAGGCGAATCATGGAAGCAGTTTTGTGGAAATCGTCCGGGACAAGTCGCAGCATACCTTCGAACATCTCCAGTTTCTGGCCAGCCAATGGCTATCCACCAATTTCTACAGAAATGCGCGGGAACGGCACTACCGAGGAATTCAGCCACGCATTTACTTCGAGAATCTGCTCCTCGACGAACACGGCACGATTCCGGCCGACTACAAGGTCCACTGCTTTGCAAACAGGCCGGGGAGGCCTGTGATGTTTATCCTCGTAGTCTCAGACCGTTTCGGAAGTAACACGCGCGGCGACACATACGATGCACTATGGAACCATCTCGATCTCGAGTTTCTTCCCTACCTTCGCAGCACGAGGCCGGCACCGCCGCCGAACAATCTGGACCTGTTGCTCGATACAGCGGCGCTGCTGTCCGAGGGCTTTGATTATGTCCGCGTCGACCTGTACGCGCCAACTGACGAGGTGTTCTTCGGCGAACTCACTTTTACGCCGGGGGCCGGCGTAAGTCCGATGCGACCGGATCGTGTCGATTTTGAATGGGGAAGTCTTCTAACATGAGCTATCTGGGATAGCTGGAATCGCCGCCTAATCTCCGGCCGGCGAGCGAGCCACACGTGAGAAAGTTTCACTGAATGCGGCATCAGCGAAACCGGTACTCCGGGTTATGTCGATCGAAAACCGTAGACCGACGCAAGAGTGTCACCGTTTCGGCAGTAATTGTGTCAATCTGCCTAAACTCCGCGCTGACATGGGTTTGGTCATCGTTTTGGTGCGCGCCCAGCAGGCGAACTGGCAATGTCGCCGGCTCGCTCCGAGCGCATTGACAGCCGAAAGTTTCACGGACGTCAGGG
>NZ_JARESU010000344.1:0-2626 GCF_046027075.1 Paraburkholderia sp. RL18-085-BIA-A
GCTCTTCGTCCGACACATCCGTTGGGTAGGACCTGCGTTTTTTCATCCTGCCAGGATACCAGGTCCGACAAAAAGTGCCTAACACGCTCTAGGTTAATTTCTTCTCGCGCGAATTCGAATGGGTGATTTGCGCTTTAGAAGCGGCTGGGGACCGGGCGTTTATCGAGTGGAATTGCCGGCTTTTCGAAAGAATTTCGAAACGGAGTCGCATATAAGGGGGATAGAGCGGTGACTTAAACCTGGAGAGAGGGAGGCGCGAGCGTGGTGGTGCGTGAATTCGAGCCCCGCAAGCCATCACGGCTGGGTGAATAGGTCCGGTCCATACGTGCGACAACATGTATCACGGTAATCGTCCCGCTTGCGAGCGCGGGGCCTGCTAGTTGGTTCACCGTCCCTCCAATTTGAATCCCCTTGTTTTTCGCGCGCAGAGTGACGGTGGGCAGGCCTTGGAATGCTATGGGGCTGGGCGGCGTGCAATGCCTCAATCGCTGCCTATTCAAATACTTGTTGTCTTCCGAATTGGCCGGACACCCGCGTCGTTGCGATGCTCGACGCAAACTCTCCGCGTGCAAAGGCAGCCCAATATGCAAGGTCAACAAGAGAACCCCTAACGACAGATATTAGGGTTAACACCTAAAATCGCAATTCACCCTTGTGCGCAAGGTACTTAATTATGAGCGCCCTCTTACTTAGACTCTGAATCACCCGCTCCGGACAATAGTTCGCAGCAAAACCAAGAATGGAGGTTTAGCATGAAGTCGCTCGTTCAAGCCATTGCAGTTGCCGCAGTACTCGCCATCCCGGCTGTTTCGTTTGCTCAATCGAACGCGCCTGTTAGCAGCGCCGCCATGCAGAACGGCACTGCGTCCAGCTACGGTGGTGTGGCCACTGGCACATCGGCGTCGGGTTCATATCATCCGCTTCGTTCGCTGGATCATTCAATCGGTTCGATGGAACATGCGATCCGTTCATCGATTCGCCCGGACCCCAATGACGGCATGAAGCCGATTTACTTCGGTTCTTGAAACCAGGCGCTAGAACGTTTTCGTCGTCGGTCCCGGCCGCGAGCGCGGGCGCTGCCGTCCTGGCTGATTGCGGCGCTGCCAGGGCGGCGGCACGGGTAGGTGCAGGCTTCAGCAGTTGCCGCGCGGACAGGCAGTCATCTCGAAGGCTGTCAGGTGGACTGGTCCTGTCGCAGTGAGACGGCCTACTATGCTTGATGCGTCAAGACGAACGATTTGATCGATGAAGCAGAGCCTGAATCCAGTCGTGGCGTGCGTGCTCAAGCGCCTGCATTACTCGCTCGACGTGATCGCAGGGGTTGTTCGAGATAGGCCAGTCGCCATGTTCGACGTAGAGGCTAAGCTTCGGGCATTGACTACTTGGATACTGCAATGCTTTGCCCAGCATGCTGCCGGGAACGACGGTGGGCAGATGTTCGATCAGTGTTTGCTTGATGATAGCGAGCACGCGTTCGCTGTAGCGGCATCGTAGTCGCTTGCGCCGATCGGCTGACCACTTTGCGCTACGCGCCTCGGCAGCAAACAGCCTTCCCATCAGGTGGATGAAGCGCGTCGCCAACAGGTTTGGCGTGCTGGCCGCTTTGGGCACCGCGTCCTCGGTCTCGACGAGCGCACGCCTCGCGTGAGCCGATATCCAAGGTGGACGAGTTGATGAGCGTGCGCGATGCCGCTGTATAACTCGTACCCGTCGGTCATCAATGCGGCGCGGGGATTGATATCGGCATAGAGCTGCGCTGCGTGTTTCGCGTCGCATCCGGGGGTGTAGGTGAACAGCCGTATAGGCGGTGCTGAACCATTCATCTGAGCCCAGATATAGCTCTTGGTTTGTGGTCGTCGCCCCGGCTCCTTAAGCACCTGGAAGGTGGTTTCGTCGCCATAGATCAGGTCTGACTCAAGCAGTGCATCGCGCATCAGGTTGATCACCGGCAGAGCTGCCAGCCCCACGCGCACGACGCTGACGGCGACCGGTTCGACGAGATGTCGTCGCCGAAGCGGCATAGCAGTCCTGCCTGACGGTAGATCGGCATGCCAAACAGGTATCTGCCGCTCTAAACATTAAGCCCGCTGTTGCACTTCACCCTTGAAAAAGCATCGCGGGGAACTGCTGCCTGCCCGGTAGCGACGCCACTAAACTTTCTAGTGGTAGTCTCGCAGTTGACTACCCTATGCTGAGCAAGAGCAACATGAGCAAACAGTGGACCATAACCGATATTCCACAGCAGATCGGCAAGCGAGTTCTCATCACTGGAGCGAACAGCGGCATTGGCTACCATGCCGCATTGACTCTTGCGCGCAAGGGCGCGCAAGTCATACTTGCATGCCGCGATAAACAACGCGGAGAAGCGGCCTTAGCCCGTCTGAACGCCGCCGCGCCCGACGCTCGTGCCGAACTGGCGATTCTCGATCTCGCATCGCTTGCGTCCGTCCGCCAGTTCGCGCAGGGGAAACTCGCCGAGCAATGCCCAATTCACATTCTGATCAACAACGCTGGCGTCATGGCGCCGCCGAAACGGCTCGAGACTGCGGACGGCTTCGAGCTGCAATTTGGCACCAACGTACTCGGCCATTTCGCGTTGACTGCGCTACTGATGCCGGCTCTCGAA
>NZ_JARESU010000345.1:0-2623 GCF_046027075.1 Paraburkholderia sp. RL18-085-BIA-A
TCGATCACGCGTTCTTCAAGACGTTCTGTTGTTGCGCCGCTGCCAGGTTGTGCGGCCTCAGCGCGCTTCAGCCAGTCAAATGTGCTCATCGTCTGCCTCACTCTGTCGAAACGGGGCGATCCCCGTCGTGCAGCGCCGCATGCAACGTGTGCCACGCGAGCGTCGCGCACTTCACGCGCTCGGGAAATTCACGCACGCCGGACAGCACCGCCAGCTTGCCCAAATCCGGCGCGGCTGTCGCCTGCCCCGCAGCCGGTGTTGTCACCATGTCGTGAAAGCGTCCGAACAGCGCTTCGGCCTCTGCTTCCGTTTTGCCTTTCAGCGCCTCGGTCATCAGCGATGCGGACGCCGTCGCAATCGCACAGCCCGCGCCTTCGAAACTCGCCTCCTTGACGACGCCATCCTCGATTCGCAGATACAGCGTGATCCGGTCGCCGCATAACGGGTTGTAGCCCTCGGCCTTGTGATTGGCGTCGGCCAGTTCATGACAGTTACGCGGCCGCCGGTAGTGGTCGAAGATGACTTCCTGATACAGATCGCGCAGATCGCTCATGAGCCGAATAGCTCCCTGACCCTGCCGAGACCTTCGATCAGGGCGTCGATATCCTCTTGCGTGTTGTAGAGGGCAAGTGACGCGCGCACTGTCGCCGGTACACCGAACCGCTGCATCACCGGCATCGCGCAGTGATGGCCCGCCCGCACGGCGACGCCGTGATGATCGAGAATCGTGCCGACATCATGCGCATGCACGCCGTCGAGCACGAATGACAGGATGCTCGCCTTGTCGCGTGCGGTACCGATGAGACGCAGGCCCGGAATCCCCCGCAATGCATCCGTGGCGTAAGCGAGCAGGTCGGCCTCGTGCGCGGCGATGACTTCCATGCCGATGCGGTCGACATAGTCAAGCGCCGCACCCAGCGCAATCGCGCCAGCAATGTTCGGCGTGCCTGCCTCGAACTTCCACGGAATCGCGTTGTATTCCGTCTTCTCGAACGTCACCGAACGGATCATTTCGCCGCCGCCCTGCCACGGCGGCATCGCCTCAAGCAGCGCGGCCTTCGCGTACAGCACGCCGATGCCCGTCGGCCCGTACACCTTGTGCCCAGAAAACGCGTAGAAATCACAATCGAGCGCGCGGACGTCGACGGGCAGATGCGAAATCGCCTGTGCGCCATCCAGCAGCACCAGCACGCCCTTCGCGTGCGCCGCTGCAACGATCAGCTCTACCGGATTGATGCTGCCGAGCGCGTTAGCCAGATGCGTAATCGCGACCAGCCGCGTACGTTCGTTCAACAAGCGCTCGTACGCGCCGGCATCAAGTGCGCCCGTATCGTCAATCGGCACGACTTTCAGCACCGCCCCAGTTTGCTCGCAGATCATCTGCCACGGCACGATATTCGAATGGTGCTCCATCGCGCTGATCAGGATTTCGTCGCCGGGCTTGAGCTGCGGGCGCGCGAAGCTCTGGGCCACGAGATTGATCGCTTCGGTCGTGCCACGTACAAACACGATCTCGTCCGCACGCAGCGCGTTGATAAAGCGTGCGATCTTCGCGCGTGCTGCTTCGAACGCATCGGTCGCACGCTGCGACAGCAGATGCACGCCGCGGTGCACGTTGGCGTTGCTATGCCGGTAATAAGCGTTTTCCGTGTAGATGACCGAGGCCGGTTTTTGCGTAGTCGCACCGTTGTCGAGATAGATCAATGGCCGGCCATGCACGCGCTCGCCCAGAATCGGAAAATCGGCCCGCCAGTGCTCGACATTGCGCGGATCTGGCGCCTTCATCTGTTCAATCGGCTTCATAGCAGCTCCCTGATGCGCTCGCCTTCCGGGGTGCGCGCGAGCAGCAGGCTTTCGAGCCGACCGCGGAGCGAATCGATGCGCACACGTTCGACAGTGTCGCGCGCAAATGCGTATGTCAGTAGCGCCCGCGCCGTGCGTTCCTCGACGCCGCGCGCACGCAGATAGAACAGCTGGTTCTCGTCCAGTTGACCAACCGTCGCTCCATGTGTGCATTTCACATCGTCGGCGTAGATCTCGAGCTGTGGCTTCGTGTCGATTTCCGCATCGCGCGACAGCAGCAGGTTGTGATTCGCCTGATGCGTGTCCGTTTTCTGCGCATCGCGATGCACGATAACGCGCCCATTGAACACGCCGCGCGCGGCACCGTCGAGCACGCCGCGGTAGTATTCGCGACTCGTGCCATGCGGCTCTGCGTGATCGATGCGCGTATGGTGATCGACGTGCTGCCGGCCGCCGGCGAAATAGAGCCCGTTCAACGTAGCTTGCGCGTTTTCGGCGTTCAGGCTCGTGCCGATGCCCGTGCGCGACAACGCACCGCCGAAGGCGAACGCATGCGAGGTAAAACAGCTGGCGCGTTGCTGCGCAACAGCGACCGACCCGATATGAAACGCCTTCGAGCCTTCCTGCTGCAACCGGTAGTGCTGCACGTCCGCCTGTTCGTCTGCGACGATGCGAGTGACCGCATTTGTCCAGTATGCGTTGTCGCCCAGCCCTACAAAGTGCTCGACGATCGCGCAGCCCGAGCGTGCTCCGGCAAGCACGACGTTGAACGGCTGCACCGCAAGACCGGCTTCGTCGGTCAGGAACAGCATGTGCAGCG
>NZ_JARESU010000346.1:0-2616 GCF_046027075.1 Paraburkholderia sp. RL18-085-BIA-A
CCCCGGCGGTCGGTCAAACTCCTCCGGGTATGGTCACTTCAAACTCCCCCACCTGACGACCGTCGGCTGAGCAAGTAAAGCTGCCGGGAGGTGTTGCAGGACGTCTATCTTCGTCTCCTTCGAACAAGAAGGAGTTCAGGGAGTGAACGTCTTGAAGCCGCACCTGCAAAGCACCGTATTCACATTACTCGAACGCAACAAGAGCCAGCGCCAGATCCAGCGGCTCACGGGCATCGACCGCAAGACGATCCGCCGGTATCAGGCGATCTTCGAGTCGGAGAAGTCCGCTTCAGCAAACTCCCCCATGGTGACCACCGGCTCTGAAGCGGCGGCCACGCAAACTCCTCCACCGCCGCGACCACCGGCTACCGCCGATTCCAGCAAGGCCACAACGTTCAATTTCGCCCGCTCGGCAAGCGAACCGCATCGCGAATGGATCGAGCAGCAGGTCCGCCTGAGGCGCAACGCGCAGGCGATCTATCAGGATCTGGTCGACCAGTTCGCATTCGCCGCGAGCTACGAGAGCGTCAAGCGCTTCGTGCGCGCCTTGCGCCACATCGATCCCGAGCAGTTCGACCGTCTCGAGTTCGCCCCCGGCGAGGAAGCCCAGGTCGACTATGGCGAAGGCGCGCTGACCCGCGATCCGAAGACCGGCCGCTACCGGCGCCCGCGGTTGTTCGTCATGACCCTGCGGTACTCGCGGCGCAGTTTCCGCCGCGTGGTCTGGAAGTCCAGCAAGCAGGTCTGGGCCCAGCTTCACGAAGAAGCCTTCCGCTACTTCGGCGGCGCTGTCAGTTATGTCGTCCTGGACAATCTCCGGGAGGGCGTCATCACGCCCGATCTGTACGAACCCGAGATCAACCGGCTCTATGAGGCGATGCTCGAGCATTACGGCGTCGTCGCCGATCCAGCACGTGTACGGGACCCGAATCGAAAGGGGACCGTCGAGAACGCGATTCAACATACGCAGGGCACCGCGCTCGCCGGGCGACGTTTCGAGTCGCTCGAAGCCCAGAACGAATTCCTGATGCATTGGGAGGCGAACTGGGCGGCCAAACGCATCCATGGAGGCACCCGGCGACAGGTCGAGGCCATGTTCCAGGAGGAGAGGCCGCATCTGCGGCCGTTGCCGACCACCGGCTTTCGCTACTTTACGGAGGTCGTGCGTACCGTCTGGGACGACACCACTGTCAACATCGATCGCAGCAACTATGCGGCACGACCTGCGCCCATCGGCAGCCTTGTCTCGGTGCGCATCTACGACTGCACCATCGAGATCCGCGACCGCCGTACGCAGGCGTTGCTGCGCACTCATCCGCGCGCCGTAAAGGCCGGCTCGCTTGAACTGCCCGAAGACGAACGCCCCTTCAATCCGTCCCGCCAGAGCGCCTTCCTGCTCGCGAGCGCTGGCGACATCGGGCCGCAAACAAAGGCGCTGTGCCAGCACATGTTCGACAGCGAAGGTCGCGTCGGCCATCGCGCCATGTGGGGCATCGTCGGTCTGGCGAAGAAGTATCCCGCCCGGCTCGTTGAACAGGCCTGCGATCACGCGTTACGTCATCACGTCTACCGCTACAAACAGGTGCGCGCGATCGTTGAACGGCTGTTCGAACAGGCACTCGAGCGTCTCGATCAGGCACCGCAACTCGAGCTGCCTCTCACGCAGGATCACCCGCTGATCCGTCCTGCCGCCGAATACGGCGAACTCTTTACCCTCGGTGCGCAGCACGGCGCCGAACCTCAACCTCCAACTGGAGAAACACAGGCATGACCATGACATTACCGGAAATCGAACGGGCTCTCGGACAGCTTCGCCTGTCCGGCGTGCGCGACACACTTGAAACGCGCGTACTGCAGGCCCAAGGCTCACAGCAGCCATTCCTTGAAACCTTCGCACTGATCCTGCAAGACGAACTGGATCGCCGCCAGTCCCGGCTCATCGAACGCCGCTACAAGCTCTCCGGCCTCGAGGAGAAACTCACACTCGCCGAATTCGACTGGGGCTTCAATCCCAAAGTGCCTCGCCAGGCCTGCTTCCAGCTGCACACACTGAAGTTCATCGCCGCCGGCGACAACGCGCTGATCATCGGCAAACCAGGCACCGGCAAATCGCACGTTGCGAAGGCCGTCGCCTACCAGGCCGTCCTGCAGGGCCACAAGGTGCAGTATCTTGAGACCGACGACTTCTTTAACCGTTACGCACTAAGCCCGACTACCCAGCGCGAAGCCCGCCTGCGGGCCATCCTTGAGAGCGACCTGCTGGTGCTGGACGATCTGTTCCTGTCGCGTACGATCCCCGACGCCGCCGGCGCGCTGCTGCAAACCCTGATCCATCAGCGCTACAAACTTCATCGCAGCGTTCTCGTCACGTCCAACCGCGTTGTGCAGGATTGGGGCGCATACCTGGGCGACAACACGATGAGCACCACGATCCTCGACCGGCTCATGCATCACTGCCACCTGCTCGAGTTCGATGGCCGCAGCTACCGTCTCAAGGAAGCCGCTGAAACGCTTGCGCGAAAAACGAAAACCAGCTAAATAAAACCCTTAGTCCTGCTGCACAGGGTGGGGGAATTTACGCGACCATAAGTGGGGGAGTTTCAACTGACCGTCCGG
>NZ_JARESU010000347.1:0-2604 GCF_046027075.1 Paraburkholderia sp. RL18-085-BIA-A
CTGCGTCATCGGGTCTTTGCCGTAGGTGAACGCCCCGCAATCTGCACCGTTGACCTCGCCAACTCAACGCTCACACCACCCTCACGCACCGGCCAACGCCGCTTCATCGTCGTCCGGTGCCCGGCCAACGCGGGTGGCGCACCCTGGATGACCCCGCCGGTCATTCAATGCCCATAGAGGCGACGCCTGCGGAGCGGTTCAGCACAAACGTTTTTTTAGTTACCGATCGCGGGCCGACCTCGACCGACCTGTCCATGCGCCTGTAGCCGCGATCGCCAACCAAAAAAACCTCTGCCGTATGTTGGCAAACACATACGGTGCCCGAATTGGGCACGCCGGGATCTGCGCGGGGGGTGCTCAGTAATGGGCATCCCTACCGCAATCCTCGGCCGAACGCGGAGGTTCGAAACTGATGCCGCGCCTAGTGAGCCCCTTGTAGCCGCCGCGAAACGACGCGGCAAATTTGGTCTGCAGCGCGATCGAATCGCCTGAGATACAGCTCCGAGTGCGCAATTGCGATGGCAGTCCGCTCGACGTCGTCCGGACTCTGCTCCAGTTCAAGGTATGCAATAACAAGCCCGAGTTCGTGCTGCGCGTCGTCTGCCGACGAAGCCGCTCGGCCGCCGCCTTCAGAAGCGCATGCCTCCCCATCACCGCATCGCCGTCGAGCAGAGGTAAGCATTCGGCCATGTGCCGCAAGTTCTCGACCGTAGTCGGAGGCGTTGCTAGCGGCCCGGACAAATTGGGACCATTCATCTTTGTTTCTAACGTCACACCAATCTCCCTCTCGCCATTGGCGACGATTAATCCTTATAATCCTCAACCATCCAGACTACAAATATAATCGCCCCGAGAAACAGGCTGACTCCCAAAACCAGCGCGCCGAGAACGACCGGCTGCTTTACGCCCACGAGCGAAAGAGCCGAAAGGCCAATGCCTGCGTAGATCGTCTTTATTGCGCTCTTCTTCATGCCCCTCCCGCTCGCCTATGGCGACGAATCAATCAGGCCGCCTTGTTCGGCGGCGCATTTTTTAGCCGTCTAAGCACTTCGTCCTGTGCGCTGAACTTCGGTATTTCCACCCACGCGGCGAAGTCCGGCTCCCACTGCTTCCACCCATAGTCGTCCAGGTCGAACTCCTCTTCGATCCGTCCGCTTTCGACATCCAGCAGAAACGCATACGTCACGCTATGGCCGTTCCACCAGGCTACTGCGAAATCCGACAGATCTGCTGTCGTGCCTATCGGCTGGTCTCGCAGCAGCATCGACAGATGCGATTTGAAGTCTTCGATTTTCATGACGGCCTCCTGTATGTTCAGGATAGCGGCAGGAAGGGTGCCTGGCCTGTGCGGCGGATCACCTTTCCAGCTCGCTTAACGTACGAAATCTATGGTCAGTGAGAGCGAGCGGAGCGAATGGCTCAGGTCGATAGCTTGCCGGCAACGTAAGAACGAGCTGGGCGCATGGCACGATCAATATACCGCAGGCATGCCAGGTGGACGATGTTTGAAGCGTCGATGCACCCAGTAATACTGGGCGGGGAATTTCATTATCTGGGTCTCGAGAAACGCATTCATGCAACGCGCGTCATTCGTGTCGCTTTCTGATGGAAAATTGCTGAGCGGCGCAAAGATGGTCAACCGATACCCTTTGAAATCCGGCAGTACTTCCGTCACGAACGGCACAACGCGCGCGCGCCCCAATCTTGCAAGTCGGGAAACAGAAGTCAGCGTGCACGCAGGGACGCCAAAAAAAGGCACAAAAACAGAGTTGTCGATGCCATGGTCCATGTCCGCAGCAAGCATGACCGATCTGCCGTCGCGAAGGAATTTCACAATCTTCCTGGCGCTTGTCGAACGTTCGACCATCTCTGCACCGAATCGGCCGCGTTGCCGTCTGGCCAGGTCGCAAAGACGCGTGTTCGACATGTGCGTGTACAGGGCAGCGACAGGCAACTGCAGCGAGTAACGCATGCACCCGATCTCGATGCCCACGAAATGAAACCCCATAAAGATGGTAGGCGGAGGATTCCTGTCTTCGAGATCAATCGCGCTTTCGATCTGGACGATTTTTCTTATCGTTTGCGCTCTACCAAACCATTGAATGCCTCGTTCGAGATAGCTGCGGACGACATGCCGGAAGTGTTCCCTCGCAAGCTCATTGTACTCACCTCCGGTCTTTTCCGGAAAGCAGAGGCGCAGGTTGACAAGGACTATATGTTTGCGGCGACTGGGAAGCGAATACAGGGCCGCGCCAAGCGCGCTGCCAATCCTCGCGACCAATTGGTACGGAAGTATTGAGAGAGCACGCAGCAAAGCTACGATGAGCAGATGACCGACTTGTCTCAAGACTTGCTCCTGTGTGGTGGTCGGCTGTGCCATGTGGGAACGCTTCCGTCCGCTGACCACAAACGTACATCAGGTAAAGCAGCAAAGGCTCAGGCCAACCCTCGACGCGCCCGCCCTGGAGTGCCGTCATATTGGCGCGGCGAAACCGCCGTCATCAACCAGAAAGCTGTCGAGCCGAGTCGACCACGGCACCGATCGCAAGGGGTCTAGCTACGCGGCGTCCCCGACGGGTAACGTGAAATAAAACGTCGCGCCTC
>NZ_JARESU010000348.1:0-2597 GCF_046027075.1 Paraburkholderia sp. RL18-085-BIA-A
GTCACTCGCCGCTGAGCACAGCGCTCGCTCGTCTCGCTTAAGGCACGGCTTCAGCATGTGGCGATTCGAGCCAGGAGGGGAATGCTCGAAGCTACCTGTCAGACGTTCGGCGAAGAGTTACGTTCTGCGCCTTTGGCGAGCACGTTCGAATGCAACGCTTTGGGAAGTGGCACTAAAGCTTGAGTGAGGAGCCAGGCGTCTTCTTCGAGATAGTCGGCGAAGGGCTTGTAAATTTCTTTCCGCACTAATGGGGTACCGCTGGTTGTAGGCAAAGTTGGAGTGACGGTCAGGAACTCGTGCAGTGTGACCTTTAAGTCCGTAGCTAGAGTCGCCGGCCGGTCCGGAGAAAGTGTGTTACTGCGACTCGAAGGCGTCAGCTCGCGCTTGCGCAATTTCGACCGGAAAATGGTCGTGGTACGCGTCGAACAGCTGTGAGCATAGCTGGGCAAGCGACTCAAGGCCCACGGCCTGGTCTGCGTGTTCGACCTCGCCTGCGCTGAGCATGTCATCGAGAACCGGAGCGAGTCGGCGCAGTCGCACAAACATCGCGGCTTCTAGTTTCATTTTGGACCTCCTGTGGCCAGATGGCGAAGCGCACCTTGAGACACTCAGCCCTCAGGCGATGCTTCACGAGTGAGTTATGCCTTTCCATTGCCGGCGTATTGACGTGACCGGTCACGGCGACGACCCTACTGTGACCTGCGAACTGTGCAGCTGAAGCAGTTCCAGCAGGCGCGACGCCGCGACTGGCTTTCTGAGAAACGCTCCCACCGGCAGGTGGGGCGGCGGTGTCGCCACCGCTGAACTCAGAAGGACAAGAACAGTTGCGAACTCAGGCTCGGCCCCGAGCGCGCCGATGAGGGCTGGACCGTCCATGACCGGCATCATGAAATCCGAAACCACGATGTCCGGGCGTCTTCGACGTGCTGCCTGCAGTGCCTCATGCCCGTTCGACGCAGTCATAACCTCGTAACCTTCCTCGCAAACCAGCGTCTCAAGCGCCCAAAGCAGGTTCATGTCGTCGTCCACCAGTAACACCATCACCATGAGCCGTCCCCAAAGCTGTGGCTGTTCACTTCCTCTGTTTGCCGACAACAGCGATTCCGCTGCTCGCGCGTTGCAGAGCTCGAATGCCCGCTGACTTGCGGAGCTTTGCGCTGTCATCACGCCGGGCGCTGTCTCGATGAGACAAGAGTAGGCTTTGGCGAAGGGCGAATCTACTCTACGGTTGGATATGCCGACGCCGCGTTAGCGCAACGCGGTTATACGAGCGTATAACCGCGGTGAGGAGACTTATCGAGCGGTGTCGTACCGCAGCAAACAGGCAAAATCACTCCGCGTCTCGGACCCGATACAGCGCTTGTCTGTTCGCCGGCAGATTTTTTCATTCTTTAATTAACGCGGGAATGACGACCGAACAGTCGGAGAAGTCGAAAGCGTCGGCTATTATCCGGAGACCGATGCAGGCGGGCCGGTGCAATTGCGCCCAAAGGGAGACGTTCTGTGCGCGCGACAGTTTCTTCACATGAAAGCAGAAGCTTGCGGTACCTGGCGACATTGTGGCTTGGAGGCTGTATCGCGCTCGGAGCCGTTACTGCAACCTGTGTCATTCTGAACCAGGAAGAGAGCACCGCTGGCTTCTTCCTTCTGGTTGCCGTTGTTCTCCTGTCCCTGCTGGACAGCTTCATCTCATCGGTCATTTTCTCGGTTGTCGGCGCCGCGCTGCTCAGCTATTTTTTCACGGCACCTATCGATAGCTTCCACATTAGCAATACCCGGGATTTATTCTCCCTTGTTGCCTTTCTCGTCACGTCACTCGCAATCACCACCCTTGTCAGGCGGATTGGCCGCGTGGAAAAGACGCAGCGCGCGCAGGCACAGCTGCTGGAGCTGACACACGACATTATCATTGTGCGCGATAATAACAACGTGATTACATACTGGAATCAGGCAGCAGAGACACTCTATGGATGGAAGAAGGAAGAGGCGGTTGGGAAGTTCATTGACGAACTTCTGAGTTCGGTGTTCCCGCTGCCTCGAGATGAGCTCCAGCGGATTTTTCTTCGCGACGGCCAGTGGGAGGGCGAGTTAATTCACACGAGGCGGGATGGCACCGAGATAATCGTGACGAGCCGCTGGGCGCTGCAGCGCGACGGTGCGGGAGACCCGTTGGCCACGCTTGAAACCAACAATGACATCACGCAGCGCAAGCATGCCGAAGAACTGCTCCGGAAGAGTCAGGCGCAGTACTTCGCCGAAGCGCAGAAGCTGAGCAGGACCGGCAGTTTTGGCTGGAATGTCTCGAGTGGCGAACTCATCTGGTCCGACGAGACTTTTTCTATCTTCGAATACGACCTGGCGGTCGCGCCCACCATTGAACTGGTCAGGCAGCGGGTGCATCCGGACGATATGCCCCTGTTCGACGAGAAGATTGCAAAGGCGCGCGGTTTCACCGTCGACTTTACCATCGAGCATCGTCTGCTTTTTCCTGATGGACGCGTCAAGCACCTCCACGTCGTGGGGAGGTCAGCGAACGGTCAGCCGGATAACAGAGCGTTCATCGGGGCCGTGATGGACGTGACGGGGGCGAAGCAGAT
>NZ_JARESU010000349.1:0-2542 GCF_046027075.1 Paraburkholderia sp. RL18-085-BIA-A
CTATAGTCGTTCATTCGACGATGGTCTTGCGTCGCTTTCCGGGATACAGCGGTCGTAGCTGTCTCACTTAAGGCAAAATACACGCGGAAGTCGCGCGCGACCGGCAGCATCGCACCGCGTGCGTCGCGCCAATCGGACGCGTGGAGATGCGCTATGGAAACCCTCCCGAGAAACTGCCTGACGCTTGTCGCGTTGGCGCTCCTGCTGACGGGATGTGCCGCTGCCGGCGTGCCACAAAGTGGGCCACATCTGAGCCCTACGGAGTGCCGCGACCTGGCCGCGCTTAGAAGCAACCCGTCTCCGACGAAGGTGCAACGCCAAACCGAGCTTTCGGCCCTGAGGAAAGCGGGCTACGACCCGAGACCCTGGAACGACGACCCAAACTACCCAGATGATCTACATGCGGCGCAGCGGCTGGTCGACCATTGGTTCCAAACCGATTGCCAGCAGGTTCAACCCGGGTGAGATGCCCCGGCGCCCATATGGGCATCCTAAGACTTAGCGAGCAGCAACCGCGCTCGCATTGCAGCGCACCGCTGTCTCCCTTGCAGCGTGGGCTGCCGGGCGCGCTGACGCTTACGACGTCAGCAATGGCCGATGAAGCGGCCTGCATTTCCGCGCAGAAAATGCCGCTGCCAGAGGTGCAACAGTCGCCTGAGTGACCAAACTTCGTTGCGTCCGAATGTCGTTTCCTGGCCGATTGCACCCGCTGAGATGCGGTGTCACAAAGCTGCCCTTGGCACAGGAAGAACGTTTCGACTGGCAGCTTACGGCTAACCTGGCTGAACGCGAACAATCGGCCACGAGGAGTCACTGGACCAATGCTCGCGCCCGTCCGTTCATAGGGGGACAGGGGACGCGCATCGCGGACGCAATTGCCTGTCTCGCCACGACGTCACACATATACGACGCGGTCACTGTATTGGTCGATGGTGGTGGCGTCACAAGATGAATTCTGGAACTCCCGTGCAGTCTTGTACAAGTGGCCGAGCGGCACTAACCTGACCAGCATGCTTCGGCTCCGCTCGCGTCAGTCCGATGTCGGGGCGCGATAGGGTGAACCCGGATGGAGTGTGACATGGGACAAGACGAATTCAGCGCCTTTGAGCGTCAGGGCTGGGAAACAGTCGCACAGCCGTATCACTCGTATTTTGGCGAACTGACAACGCAGTCCAATGATGCGTTGCTCGATGCGCTTGAGGTACATGCCGGCGTCCAGTTCCTTGATGTCGCGTCCGGACCCGGCTATCTCGCGGCGGCGGCAGCGCGTCGTGGCGCCGATGTAGTCGGCGTCGATTTCGCGGACGCGATGGTCCAGCAAGCGAGACGCATTTTCCCCGACCTCGCATTCCGTCCCGGGAGCGCCGAAGATCTGCCTTTTCCGGATACGAGTTTTGACGCGGTTGGTATCAGCTTCGGAATGCTGCATTTCGCTCGTCCCGAGGCCGCGCTCGCCGAAGCGTTTCGGGTGCTGCGCCCGGGCGGCAGAATCTCGTTTACGGTTTGGGCGCCGCCGGACCAGACCGTTGGATTCGGGATGGTGCTCAAGGCTATTGAGAAGCACGGTCGCATGGATGTCCAACTGCCTCCTGGGCCTCCGTTCTTCCGCTTCAGCGACTCGCACGAATCGGAGCGTGCGCTGCTTGATGCGGGTTTCGTTGAGCCCCGCATTAAGGAAGTCAGTCAAACGTTGCGTATCCGCGCGCCCGAAACGCCTTTCGACGTCCTGATGCGCGGTGGGGTGCGCGTCGCGGCGATCCTGAAGGCGCAGTCGCCGGAAGCGCTGGCTTCGATCCAGAAAGCTGTGTCCGGCGATGCGGCATCGTATACGAACAACGGTGAGGTGCAAGTCCCGATGCCGTGTGTACTCGCGTCTGCGAGAAAGCCCTGAATGGTCGTCGGCAGTAGCCACCGAGGCGAGCAGGAAGCGGGAAAATCCGGTTACGTCAGACCCGGCGCGCGGGGCGGAAGGCCGCTTTGGAGCGCGGTAGTGACCGTCGCCGAAAGGGCTCTGTCGCGATAAGGCGGAAGAGCGAATCATCGTTAGGATAATGAGGATTACTTATGCTGTCAGCGAGTAGAATTGCTCAGCGCGACTGCGCTCGGTGCAAATGTCTTTCATTTGACCCTTGGCGATCATATGCGCAAGCTCGATGCCGCTTAACAGGACGCGAGCGCGGCGAAAATTCTTGAAGCCCAGCATCGGACGCGTTCGCCTCTTGATAGCCCGATGGTCCTGCTCAACGATGTTATTCAAATACTTGTTCTGTCGAATCTTGATCGGGGTGTCCCGTTCGGCGTTCAGCGCGTCAAGCGCGGCAAGGTTCGGGCCGCTCTTATCGATGGTCACCGTCTCGGGTTCGCCGTTTTGGTCGATCGACTTTTCAAAGTAGCGCTGCGCCGCGACCTTGTCGCGATGGGCACGCAGCAGGAAATCGACCGTGTTGCCCTGCTCGTCGACCGCACGATACAAATACTTCCACTGCCCTCGGACCTTGATATACGTTTCGTCCATCCGACAGCTCGCTTGTGGTGGCGAAAC
>NZ_JARESU010000035.1:0-80051 GCF_046027075.1 Paraburkholderia sp. RL18-085-BIA-A
GGATGCCAATGATCTCGTCAAGCAGGCCGGCGCCGGTCTTCCCAAATCTAGAAAACGCTCGACTACCAGCAAGGTGCTCGACGACGCGTTGATATCTGATGTGTTCGGCATCGAGATGGCCGAAGCTTACCCACCGGAGAAGCCTGCTGCCGGACGTAACAAGCCATCGGCAGCTAAGGTGACAGCGAAGAAGGCGGCCAAGTCGGCTATCTCGACAACCCGGAAGCCATCTGCGACCGCGAAGACTGTGGCGGACAATAAATCGGTAACAAAGAAGTTGCCAGTCAAACCATCTGCTGGGCCACGTAAATCAACATCTGGCAACGTTGTTGCCAGTAAAGCAAACGTGGCGAAATCGACTGCAACGCCGAAAGAGGCTGCAACAAGGAAGCGCGCCACTTCTCGACCGGTAACAGGTAAGTCCCGCTAAACTCCGATTTCATCTCGCATGGCTCCGCGGGAAGCGATTGACGTCGATGAATGAAATTCTTTCCGTCGGGAAACCCCGGCGTCTGGTGAAGTCTCCGGATCATGCTCAGCGTCAACAAACGTATCAGGTTCCGGATTTCACGGACCAGATTTACGGTATTTTCAATACTTGAACGACCGCTTCGTGAACATTGCAAACGGCTGTAATGGTCGATCACTTGACGAGTATGACCGTCGGGGGAAGGTCCGTTGTCTGGGCGGAGCCGACGCTCGAATGTCCATCTGAGAGCTCGATCGAACGACCGTAGATGGCCGAATTCGGCCGGCGCCCGCCCGGCAACCACGGACCCATCGCACGGTTTGACGGTTCGTTCTCCCCGCTCCCCCCTTCGTTCACCGCCGATCGGCCTTCGCCCGCCGCGACGTCCTCTGCCGCGGCTCCCTCGACCTCGAACCCGGTCGCCGGTCGCGGGCAGTTCAGAGTTAAGTGACCAAAGTTCAGAGTTAGGAGAATTTCGACATTTCGACAATTGCGCGCCATTCCTTCTTGAATTTGTCACCACCCGTCCATATAATTAGCACTCGCTGCACGAGAGTGCTAACAACATCGCCGGTTGGCTCGGCCAGCCGGGTTTTCTCAGCGTTCTTCAGTCTCAATCAGAGAGGAGTATGTATGAACCTTCGTCCTTTGCATGATCGCGTGATCGTCAAACGTCTGGATCAAGAAACCAAGACCGCGTCGGGCATCGTGATCCCCGAAGCCGCAGCGGAAAAGCCGGATCAAGGCGAAATCCTCGCAGTCGGTCCGGGCAAGCGTGACGACAAGGGCGCTCAAATCGCGCTCGACGTGAAGGTTGGCGACCGCGTCCTGTTCGGCAAGTACGCAGGCCAGACCGTCAAGGTCGACGGCAACGAACTGCTCGTGATGCGCGAAGAAGACATCATGGCCGTGGTGCAGAAGTAAGCGCAAAACCGCTACTTTCCCGGTCATATCTCAAGAATTCAAGGAGTTAGAAGATGGCAGCTAAAGACGTCGTATTCGGTGATTCCGCCCGTGCCAAGATGGTTGAAGGCGTGAACATTCTCGCGAACGCTGTGAAGGTCACGCTGGGTCCGAAGGGCCGCAACGTTGTCCTGGAACGCAGCTTCGGCGGCCCGACGGTCACCAAGGACGGTGTGTCGGTCGCGAAAGAGATCGAACTGAAAGACAAGCTCCAGAACATGGGCGCGCAAATGGTCAAGGAAGTGGCTTCCAAGACCAGCGACAACGCAGGCGACGGTACGACGACCGCAACGGTTCTCGCACAATCCATCGTTCGCGAAGGCATGAAGTACGTCGCATCGGGCATGAACCCGATGGACCTGAAGCGCGGCATCGACAAGGCTGTTACGGCTGCGATCGAAGAGCTGCGCAAGATCAGCAAGCCGTGCACGACCAACAAGGAAATCGCTCAAGTCGGCGCGATCTCGGCGAACAGCGATTCGTCGATCGGCGACCGTATCGCTGAAGCGATGGACAAGGTCGGCAAGGAAGGCGTCATCACCGTCGAAGACGGCAAATCGCTGCAAGACGAGCTGGACGTTGTCGAAGGTATGCAATTCGACCGCGGCTACCTGTCGCCGTACTTCATCAACAACCCGGACAAGCAAGTCGCCGTTCTGGAGAACCCGTTCGTGCTGCTGCACGACAAGAAGGTGTCGAACATCCGTGACCTGCTGCCGGTGCTGGAACAAGTCGCGAAGGCTGGCCGTCCGCTGCTGATCATCGCAGAAGACGTCGAAGGCGAAGCGCTGGCTACGCTGGTTGTCAACAACATCCGCGGCATCCTGAAGACGGTTGCTGTGAAGGCTCCGGGCTTCGGCGATCGCCGTAAGGCCATGCTGGAAGACATCGCGATCCTGACCGGTGGTCAAGTCATCGCTGAAGAAACCGGCCTGACGCTCGAAAAGGCAACGCTGGCTGAACTGGGTCAAGCGAAGCGCATCGAAGTGGCCAAGGAAAACACGACGATCATCGACGGCGCTGGCGAAGCTGCAACTATCGAAGCACGTGTGAAGCAGGTTCGCACGCAAATCGAAGAAGCAACGTCGGACTACGACCGTGAAAAGCTGCAAGAGCGCGTTGCCAAGCTGGCAGGCGGTGTTGCAGTGATCAAGGTCGGCGCTGCGACCGAAGTCGAAATGAAGGAAAAGAAGGCACGTGTCGAAGACGCACTGCACGCAACGCGCGCGGCTGTGGAAGAAGGCATCGTTGCTGGCGGCGGCGTCGCGCTGATCCGCGCACGTACGGCAATCGCTGGCCTGAAGGGCGCTAACGCCGATCAGGACGCAGGTATCAAGATCGTGCTGCGCGCGATGGAAGAGCCGCTGCGCCAGATCGTCACGAACGGTGGCGAAGAAGCCAGCGTCGTGGTGGCGGCTGTTGCTGCTGGCCAGGGCAACTACGGCTACAACGCGGCAACTGGCGAGTACGTCGACCTGGTTGACGCAGGTGTCGTGGATCCGACGAAGGTGACGCGCACGGCGCTGCAAAACGCAGCATCGGTTGCGGGTCTCCTGCTGACGACCGACGCAGCTGTTTGCGAACTGCCGAAGGAAGATGCACCGATGGGTGGCGGCATGCCCGGCGGCATGGGCGGCATGGGCATGGACATGTAATTCCGCCTGGGTCTCGTACGAGGCTCAGTTGGGAGTACATGGGGAAGTGCGCCGTGAGGCGTGCTTCCCAAAAGAAAAAAACCCGCAGAGATGCGGGTTTTTTTCTTTTGGGGCGAACAGCGGAAAAGTGCTCCGAGACTACGCTCCGGCTTCTTGACCGCTGGTCGTCAGCGAAGTCTCGCGCAGGTGGGCGAATATCCGCGCCACGCTTTCCGCCGGCGACAGCGTGGCCGTGTCGATGCGAAGTTCGGGATCAAGCGGCGCTTCATAAGGCGCCGACACGCCGGTAAACGATGCGATCTCTCCGGAGCGAGCTTTCGCGTAGAGGCCTTTCGGATCACGCCGGGCGCATGTTTCGACCGGCGCGAACAGATAGGTCTCGATAAATTTGTCGCGCCCGATGATGTCGCGGGCCATCGCCCGGTCTTCGCGCATCGGGGAAATCAGCGCAGTGATGACAATCAGGCCCGCGTCGTTCATCAATTGCGCGACATGGCCGACTCTACGGATATTTTCGCGGCGATCTTTCCGCTCGAAGCCGAGATCGCAAGCCAGCCCGTGACGGATATTGTCCCCGTCGAGCACGTAGCAGGCATGCCCCAACGAGATCAGCTGCGCTTCGAGTTCGAATGCGATGGTCGATTTGCCCGCGCCGGACAGGCCGGTCAGCCAGATCGTGACCGGCTGTTGGCGGAAGATCCCCATCCTCTGCTGACTGGTGATCGCGCCGTGGCAACGCTGCAGGAAAGTGTGACTCTGTTCCATTGTGAGTTCCCTTGGCGCTCAGGCGCAGTGCCAGCCTTGCCGCCAGATTCCTGCATTGCGCAGGCTCTCGGGCGAGTTGGCGATTGTGACTTGAAAACCGTCCGAAATGCCAGCAGGCAGAGGAATTGAAAAGCCGGTGTGCGAGCTTGGGTACCCAGCGTTAGCAACGTCGGGTCGGTGTTCGCCGCTCCAACCGCTCGCTACGACCTTCGGACCCACACGGACTTCAAGCGGCACGCTTTGCTCGGGCCGGCTGAGATTGACGGCCCAGCCCGACACCACGCCTTCGCGAACCGTGTCGACGAAGCCGTCGAACATGTCGGCGGGAGTGGGTTGCCGGCTTTGCGCGAACTGCAGGTATTCGTCAATAGGAGCGAGGTCAAAGCGTTGGACTACGTTCGGCAACCTTTGCAAGAAATGCATCGTCGAAGCCGAATACCGTCGAGCTGTGAACATAGGGATTTTCCAGCTGATTTATTTCCGCCTGAATGACCAGCCTTCGCGGTCCCGTACGAAATTGGCGAATTGGTCTTTACCTTTATTTAGCTCAAAAAACGAAATAACGGTAGAGCCACCGCATTTTGGAGGATGGATGAAAAAAATAGGGAAAGACCTACCGGGACATAAGGCAAATTTGTGACCCACCAAGTCTAGCCTGCAGGTCGCGCCCGCGTTGTAACGTTTAATTACGCGATAAGACATCCCGAAACGAAGCGGAAGCAGAATTTATGCTAGATCGAAAAAATGAGTCCACAAATGAAAAAACCCGCCTAAAGCGGGTTTCCATGCGTGCGGTCCAGTCCGGGGGCCGCCTGGAGCGGGGCGTTAGTGCCGCGCTTCACCCGGCGCGGCGTCCTTGCCCGCGGTCGGCGGCGTTTCGTCGTCGCTGCTGCGCGCCCAGAAGAACCGGTCCGGAATATACGCGCCCATGCCGGGCCGGAACGCGTTGCGCACCGCCTGGTACAGATACTCCTGCGCCTCGCGCACCGCTTCGGCGGGTTCCTGGCCATTGGCGAGCAACGCGGCGATCGCGGCCCCTAGCGTGTCCGTCAGGCCCATCAGCCGATGGCTGCCGCGGTCCCACATGTCCTGACGCAACTGTCCGTCTTCGCTGAACAGCGTGTTGACGAGCCGGTGCGTGCCGGTTTCCGTCGACAGAATGTACTCGCAGCCTTGCGATAGCAGATGCGAGATCGCCGCGTCGAGGCTCGGCGCTTCGGCGTCGCCATCCGGCTGGGCGAGAGCGAGGATCGTTGCCGAATCGGCAACCAGCAAGGTGGTTTGCGGAGCGAGCAGATCGGCGATCGCTTCGCGCAGTTCGTCGGCGGCGAGCACGTGCTCGTCGTCGAGTGTGAAGTCGGGGGCGAGTATCAGCGGAATGTCGTCGTAATCGGCGACCACTTCGGCGATCGCGCTGACCACTTCAGCGCGCGTACAGGCGCCGACCTTGAACGCGGCGATCGGCATGTCTTCGAGCAGCATGCGCGCCTGGGTCGCGACGATCTCGGGGTCGAGGCCGGTGACTTCGTCGCAACTGGCCGAGTCGCGCACGGTGTAGCCCGTGAGCACGGAGACGCCATGACAGCCCATGCTGGCAAGAGTCAACAGGTCGGCTTGCAGGCCAGAGCCGCCGGTGGGATCGGAAAGGCCGAAGGTGAGGACGATCGGGGGCGTGTCGCTGGGCATGAAAATTGACAAAAAGGGGCGGGATTTTGGCGCAGGTAGTGCGCAATCGCCTCGATTATGCGGCCTAAACCGTTGCGGGGGCGTTTTTTCGCAACACTTCGCCGGGTTGCCGCGAGCGGGCGGCGCTCGATGCCCGGTATGTCGCCGCAACGGGCTGTCCAGCCGGCCCGAACCGCCCGGCCACAGGCACCTGTACGGTCCGGTCGCGGCTTTTCGGATTGCTAGGCAGTGGGGCGGCAACACGGTACCATCATGGCTCCCGTTTCCACGGACTCTACGACGCGACACAAGAATGGAATATCAAAGCTGGATGTGCCTGATTTGCGGCTGGATTTACGACGAAGAAGCCGGCTTGCCGGACGAAGGCATTGCGCCGGGCACGCGTTGGGAGGACGTTCCCATCAACTGGACCTGCCCGGAGTGCGGAGCGCGCAAGGAAGACTTCGAGATGGTCCAGATCTGAAGTCCGCGGGGCCGCCGGAGTCGGCCAGCTGAGACCTTGGGCCATAGTGTGCGCGGGCGCCGTCCGCCACTGTGTCCGAGGCGTCGTCGGCGCCCGCAATTCCATCTCACCGCCTTACCGCGTCGGCGCGGAACAACGTCGACTATGCCGTGTCGCAACGGTAGCCTGTCAAACGGTAGTCTGTCATTGTCCTGTCGCCGGTTCGCGCGTTAGCCGATCAGTCTGCGCGCTGCCCGAAGCGACGGCCCGTCAGCTTCGTGTCGCGTGCCTATGACTCTTCGATCCGCTGCACCCGTTTCATTCGACGCTTTGCCGAATCCCCGCGGCGGCGCTGTCCGCCCCGCGGAGCTGGCGCTGGCAGAGGCGTTGCTGGCCTTCGAACAGAACCACGAGAGCACCTCGGCGCTGCTGCGTGCGTCGCATGCGTTACGCGAGGCCGGCTGGCTGAGCGGACAGCGTTTTGCGGACGCGCTGGTGCGACTCTCGCCGCTCGCGGCACCTGATGCGTCCGGCACGGAAAGCGCCCGACCGGTGTTCGGCGCGGCGTTGCGCGATTTCCGCGCGGCGCTCGAGCGTCACAATCTGCGCGAGCTGTCCTGCTCGCCCTCGCTGTTCAACCACTATCGGGCCCTATGTGCGCATCTGTCCGAGCACACGCCCGGCTCGACCGTCGTTTTCGAAGATCTCGCGCTGACCTCGCGCCCGGTACCGCCGGTGTCGCTGCACGCGCAGTCCGCCGACCGGCTGGCTCATTTGCGGGCGCGCTACGAGCGCGCGCTGCTGCCGGTGCTGCGGTCGCAGGCCGGCACGGGCAGCGTGGCCGCGCTCGCCGTGACCAACGCGGCGCTGGACGAACTGGACGCTGTTTTCACCGAACTCGCCGGCCCGGACCCTTACGATTTCTGGCGTCTGGCCAAGGCGTGCGCGAAGGCGTTGCGCGTCGGCGGCCACGCTACCGGCGAAACCGATGCGCGGCGCTTCTACGCCCGCTGCAATCTGGCGCTGGCGGATCACGCGCGAGGCATCGAGCGCGCGCCGCGCTCGCTGGCGCGTGCGACGCTGGCGCTGTTGTGGCGGGACTACGCGCTGTTCGGCGCCGCCGCGGAAGACGCCGATCAGGTCGCCGTGCTGCACGATTACGGCTTGACCGTTGACTGGCACGTCGCCGGCACGCAGTCGTCGGAAATGCTGTGGGAGGCGGGCGCGCTCGAGGCGCAGTCGCTCAGCGCCACCCGCGTCTCGTTGACCCGCGATCTGGGCGTGCTGACGGTCAATGCGAATGCCTATGAGGATTTCCTGCAGACGGCGGATGCGTCGATCTCCGCGTTGACCGAGCACGCCCGCGCGGCCGACCAGCCGGAGAAGGCCGATCCCAGCGAGGCGTTGCAGGCGGGCGATGCTGCCTACCGGCTGGGCTCCGCCGCGTGCGCCTTGGGCCTCGGCCACGTGGCGCTGCTGGCGGATGCGCTGGGGCTCGCCTGGCGTCGTCGCGCGCATGCGGGTGTCTCGACGCCGGCGGTGCGCGCGCACGTGATCGTCGGCGCGCCGGCGGCGAGCACGCTCGAGCAGGCCGCTGAAGCGCTGCGCGCGACGTTGCACAAGGTCGCCGCGGGCGTCGCGCCACCCGGCGGCGGCGTTACGCAGGCGACGCTCGCGGCGCTGACGCGCGCGATCGAGCAGGGCGGGGCGTGAACCGCCGTCGTGCCCGCTGGTGGGCAGGCCGGCTGAGTCGAGTGGAGCCCCCGGCAAGCCGCACGCACTGGCAGCGCCCGGGGCCGACCCCGGGCTGTACCGGGCAGCACGGACCGGTGCCAACTGGCAGGGAGCGGCACATTTGACGCCAATCCGCCCAGTTAAAACCCGCCGCAACGCCTCACCACGCCAAAACCCCGCCGCACGCCGCCCACTCCCCGCTTGCACCCGGGCCCAACACCCTGGCCCAAGCCCCCGTGCGTGATAGAGTGCAACATGATTCGTCGTCGATGGCTCGCGGCATTGCTGCATGACACGCGTCGCGGTTCCACACTCAAAGCCCGCCATCCTGCATCGTCTTTGCTAAAATCCGAACTATGTCTAAGAGTAACGATCGCATCAATCTGACCAACCAGTTCCTGATCGCCATGCCTAACATGGCCGATCCGACGTTTTCAGGAACGGTGGTCTACCTTTGCGATCACAGTGAGCGCGGTGCGCTCGGCCTCGTGATCAACCGTCCGACCGACATCGACCTGCAAGCGCTCTTCAGTCGCATCGACCTCAAGCTCGAAATCGAACCCCTGCTGCATGTGCCCGTGTATTTCGGCGGCCCGGTGCAAACCGAGCGCGGCTTCGTGCTGCACGACCCTAAGGGCGGCAGCGCGTACACGTCGTCCATGTCCGTGCCCGGCGGTCTGGAAATGACCACCTCGAAAGATGTGCTCGAAGCGGTCGCCAGCGGCACCGGTCCGGAACGTTTCCTGCTCACGCTCGGCCACGCCGGCTGGGGCGCCGGCCAGCTCGAAGAAGAAATCTCGAAGAATGGCTGGCTGACGGTCGAAGCCGACCCGAAAATCGTCTTCGACGTGCCTGCCGAAGAGCGTCTCGAAGCCGCTCTCGCGCTGCTCGGCATTTCGCTGTCAATGCTGTCGGGCGAGGCGGGTCACGCATGAGCGTCGCGGCCGGACGTGAGGCGACGCTGCTTGCGTTCGACTATGGTGAAAAGCGCATCGGCGTGGCGGTCGGCAATTCGCTGACACGCAGCGCGCGGCCACTCGTCATCGTGCAGAACCGCAGCCGCGAATACCGCTTCGAAGAAGTCGGCAAGCTGATCGCCGAGTGGCGGCCGGACGCGCTGGTGGTCGGCTTGCCGATGCACCCGGACGGCACGCCGCACGAAATGACGCAACTCGCGAAGCGCTTTGGCAATCAGCTGAATGGCCGCTTCAATCTACCGGTCACGTGGATCGACGAGCGCTACTCGTCGGTCGAGGCGAAAGCGGAAATCCGCGCCGGCAAAGGCCGCGCCGATCTCCTCGACGCCGAAGCCGCCAGCATCATCCTCCAGCAATATCTAGACGGACTTTCCGACGATCGTCAATCGCCCCACCATAACGGTGGAACTTGTGGAAGCAAGGACACGAGTTCGGGTTGACCAGGCAAAGCGGTAACCAGCCCGCTACGTTGCGCATAGGTTAAAGACCGACGTTGGGATGCTTCCTCAGTCTCAACCTCTCGAAGCCACGGTTGCAGACACGCGACAGGGTAAGCACGAAACGGATCGGGGCAGATAGCCGGTGCGCAACATTGCCGAGGGGAGACATCCAGCGATGGATGCGTTACTAGGCCCGTAAGGGCGATGTTTATGGGATTCATACGTTGGCTGCCTTTGTACTGGACCGAAACGCCAAACCACTGATGCCGTGTACAGAAAAGCGCGCTCGCTTATTGCTCGTGCGCCGTCGTGCGCGCGTGCATCGGGTCGTACCGTTTACGATTCGGATAATCGATCGCGACATTCGTACGAGCGATGTGCAGCCGCTACGCATAAAGCTCGATCCGGGTAGCAGGGTGACCGGCATCGCGCTGGTGCGTGACTTCGCTTTTTCCGACGGTCTGCGCGGTGCGGCCGTACTGAATCTTTTTGATCTGATTCATCGGGGCGCGCAGATATCAAAAATGCTCACTGTGCGGCGGGCGATGCGTCGCGCACGCAGATGTAGAAAGACACGCTACCGCGCCGCGCGTCTGAACAATCGCCGTCGCTCGGCAGGATGGCTGGCGCCCAGTCTACGTCACCGTCTCGAGACTACGATAGCGTGGGTCCACCGCCTACGGAGGTTCGCGCCCGTCGTCGCGAGCAGCACTGAACTCGTCCGCTTTGACATGCAGGCGATGGAGAACCCCGCTATCCGAGGTGTTGAGTATCAACAAGGCACTTTGGCAGGCTACGAACTGCGTGAATATCTGCTTGAGAAATGGGGACGTCAGTGCGCTTACTGCGACGCGACGGGCCGGCCGCTGCAGATTGATCACATCAAGGCACGCGCGTTGGGTGGATCGAACCGAGTTTCCAATCTCACTCTCGCCTGCAAAAGCTGCAACCAGCAGAAGGACAGTCTGCCATTAACGACGTTCCTACGTTACGACTCGAGGCGCCCGGAGCGAATTCTTGCGCATGCGCGTGCGCCACTACGCGACGCGGCGGCCGTCAACATGACACGTTGGGCGTTGTTTGGCGCGCTCAAAGCTACAGGGCTGCAGGTCGAGCCGTCCACGGGCGGTCGTACAAAGTTTAATCGCGCTCATCTCTCTGTACCGAAGACGCACGCGCTAGATGCAGCGTGTGTAGGCGAAGTCGACATGCTACGGTATTGGCGACGTCCAACGTTGGCGATTCGATGCACGGGAAGAGGCGCGTATCGGCGCACGCGGCTTACTGCATCCGGTTTCCCTCGCGGCTACCTGATGCGCCAAAAACGTGCATGCGGGTTTCAGACCGGTGACCTCGTGCGCGCCAAGGTGCCGCGCGGCAAAAAGACCGGCACATATGTCGGCCGCGTTGCGATTCGCGCGAGTGGATCGTTTAATATCCAATGCGCCGCGCAAGTAATTCAAGGAATCTCACATCGATACTGCACAGTGATGCAGCGCGGTGACGGGTATGGATATTCGTTCGTAGCGCAATTTGCAAAGGAGAGCGAGAACTGGGACGACGCAACGCGTCGTGCGCTATCCCTCCCAGCCTGAAGGCTGATTTTTCTCGCAGCAATTGATGAGTTCCATTGACGCCGAGGCGCTGTATCGCGCCGTCCTCGATCAGATTCGGGCGACTTATGGCGCTGAACTGGCCAGCCCGGACGGCGCCGTCGTGCTGGCCGGCATCTACAGCGGCGGCGCATGGCTCGCCGAGCGCCTCGCGCGCGACCTGAGGGTGCCGAGCTTCGGCGTGGTGAACGTCGCGCTGCATCGCGACGACTACGCGAAGAAAGGCCTGCACTCGCAGGCGAGCCCGACCTCGCTGCCGTTCTCCGTGGACAATCGCCGCATCGTGCTGGTGGACGACGTGTTGTACACCGGCCGCACGATTCGCGCGGCTTTGAACGAGCTATACGACTACGGTCGCCCGGCCGCGGTCGAACTGGCCGTGCTCGCCGACCGCGGAGGACGCGAATTACCGTTTGCGGCGCGTTTTGTCGGCGGTGAGGTGCACGTGCCGGCCGATGCGACGCTCGTGCTCGCCCGCGAAGAAGGCGGCGCCGACGGCTCCCCGCGTTTCACCTTTCACACTGAAGTACGCGTCGACTGAACGCGGCTTTGCGCATTGAGCAAGAAAGCAGGTACACAATGAACACCGCCTCCCAGGCCTCGCACGATTCAGCCGACAGCGCCACTGAGCGCTTCCGTTATGGCTTCCTGAAGGGCAACCCGCAGCTCACGAAAAACGGCGAGCTCAAACATCTGTTGTCGATCGACGGATTGCCGAAGGCGATCGTCAATCATATTCTCGATACCGCCGACCAGTTCGTCAGCGTGACCGATCGCGAAGTGAAGAAGGTGCCGCTGTTGCGCGGCAAGTCGGTGTTCAACCTGTTCTTCGAGAACTCGACGCGCACCCGCACCACCTTCGAGATTGCCGCGACGCGTTTGTCCGCGGACGTGCTGAATCTGAACATCAATGCTTCGTCCACGAGCAAGGGCGAATCGCTGCTCGACACGATCAACAATCTGTCGGCGATGCATGCCGACATGTTCGTCGTGCGCCACGCATCGAGCGGCGCGCCTTACCTGATCGCCCAGCACTGTGCGCCGCACGTGCATGTGATCAACGCCGGCGATGGCCGTCACGCACACCCGACCCAGGGTCTGCTCGACATGTACACGATCCGCCACTACAAGAAGGACTTCACGAAGCTGCGCGTGGCGATCGTCGGCGACATTCTGCATTCGCGGGTCGCGCGCTCGGACATCCATGCGCTGACCACGCTCGGCGTGCCGGAAGTGCGCGCGGTCGGTCCGCGCACGCTGCTGCCGGGTGGCCTCGAACAGATGGGCGTGCAGGTCTTTCACAATCTCGACGAAGGCCTGAAGGGCGTCGACGTGATCATCATGCTGCGTTTGCAGAACGAGCGGATGAGCGGCGCGTTGCTGCCGTCGGCGCAGGAGTACTTCAAGAGCTGGGGCCTGACGCCGGAGCGCCTCGCGCTCGCCGCGCCCGACGCCATTGTGATGCACCCCGGTCCGATGAACCGCGGCGTCGAAATCGATTCGCAGGTGGCCGACGGTCCGCAATCGGTGATCCTGAACCAGGTGACGTTCGGGATCGCGGTGCGCATGGCGGTGATGGGGATCGTCGCGGGCAATCACGATTGATCCCGGCGGGTTCGAGCGCCGTGACGCGATGAGCGTGGCGGCATCGAGCCACTGCGTCATACCAACATCCAGGCACAGTACGACACACCCGGTAAGTCACGCGTGACTTAGCTGAACCATCAGGCTGAACAACAAGCTGAACATAAGGCAGCGCATGAAGATCCATATTCAAGGCGGCACGCTGATCGATCCGGCGGCGGGCACCGAACAGCAGCAGGACATTTTTATCGCGGCGGGCAAGATCGTCGCGATCGGCAACGCGCCGACCGACTTTCACGCGGCGAAGACGATCGACGCCAAGGGGCTGCATATCGCGCCGGGTCTGGTCGACCTGTCCGCGCGTTTGCGCGAGCCGGGCTACGAGCACAAGGCGACGCTCGAATCCGAAATGGCCGCGGCGCTCGCAGGCGGCGTGACCAGCCTCGTGTGTCCGCCGGACACCGACCCGACGCTAGATGAACCGGGCCTCGTCGAGATGCTCAAGTTCCGCGCCCGCAATCTGAACCAGGCGCACGTGTATCCGCTTGGCGCGTTGACCGTCGGTCTGAAAGGCCAGGTCATCACGGAGATGGTCGAGCTGACCGAATCGGGCTGCATTGGCTTTTCGCAGGCCGACGTGCCGGTGGTCGACACCCAAGTATTGATGCGTGCGTTGCAGTACGCGAGGACCTACGGCTACACCGTGTGGCTACGTCCCGTCGATGCGTATCTCGGCAAGGGCGGTGTGGCCGCGAGCGGTGCGCTGGCGTCGCGGCTCGGTTTGTCGGGCGTGCCGGTGTCGGCTGAGACTATCGCGCTGCACACGATTTTCGAACTGGTCCGCGTGACGGGGGCGCGGGTGCATCTGTCGCATGTGTCGTCGGCGGCGGGCATTGAGTTGATGCGCGCGGCCAAGGCTGAGGGCTTGCCGGTGTCGTGCGACGTCACCGTGAACCACGTGCACCTGATCGACCTCGACATCGGCTACTTCGATGCGCAGTTCCGGCTCGATCCGCCGCTGCGCCAACAGCGCGATCGCGAAGCGATCCGCGCGGGTCTCGTCGACGGTACGATCGACGCGATCTGCTCTGACCACACTCCGGTCGACGACGACGAAAAGCTCCTGCCTTTCGCCGAAGCCACGCCGGGCGCGACGGGTCTCGAGCTGTTCCTCTCTCTGACGGTCAAATGGGCCGACGAAGCGGGCGTGCCGTTGGCAAAGGCGTTGAACCGCATCACCACGGCGCCGGCCGATGTGCTGAAGCTGGAAGTGGCCGGCCGCATCGCCGTGGGCGCTGTCGCCGATCTCTGCGTGTTCGACCGCCACGCGTATTGGCGCGTCGAGCCGCGCGCCCTGAAGAGCCAGGGGCACAACACGCCGTTCCTCGGCTATGAACTGCCGGCGCGCGTGCGCGCGACTATCGTGTCCGGTCACGTCGCATTCGAACAGCGCTAATATCCGCGTCATTGCCCAGTTACGGAAAGCTCCGACGATGAAGCTCGCGTTACGCAAGGCCCGTCTCATCGCGCATCTGCTGCACGGCATGTGGATCGTCGCGACGCGTTTTCCCGGCGCCAGCGCCGATCGGCGCCACGCGCTCAATCGCGCGTGGTCGCTGAAAATGCTGCGCCTGTGCGGGATGCGCCTCGTCGTGCATAACGACAGTGCGCGGCTAGACCGCGGCGCGCTGGTGGTCGCCAACCACATCTCGTGGATCGACATCTACGTGATCAATGCGTGGCGGCCCACGCCGTTCGTTTCGAAGGCGGAGATCCGGCAATGGCCGCTGGTCGGCTGGCTTGCGCAGCAACTGGACACGGTGTTCATCCAGCGCGATAAGCGCAGCGACGCGAAGCGGATCATGCACGAGCTGTCCGATCGTCTGAGCGCGGGCGAGTTGATGTGCGTGTTTCCCGAAGGCACCACCTCCAATGGACTCGAGTTGCTGCCGTTTCACGCGAACCTGTTCCAGGCGGCTGTATCGGCGGCGGCGCCCGTGCAGCCGCTGTGCATCATGTATGAGGACGCGCAGGGCCGGCAATCCACGGCGCCCGCGTATATCGACGATGTGTCGCTCGCCGATTCGCTGAATCTGCTGCTGCGCGGCGCTCCGCTGACCGCGCACGTGTATGTGGGTGAACCGCTCGCGCCGGGCGCCGAGCGGCGCGAGCTGGCCGCACAAGCACAAGAGGTGATTGCCGCCGCGTTGCGGCAGATGCAGGCCGGCACGGCGAAAGCGGGTGCGCCGGTGGCCGAAGAGGCCGCCATGCTCGCCGCGAGCGCAACGCTGATCGAGCCAGTCGACCAATCGAGTCGATCGGCCTGATGGTCGCGCGGCACGCTTGCTGAATCTTCTCTAGTTGCCGCCACCCGGCCCGCGGCAGGACTCGCAATCGACCTGCGTCAGCGTGCGTTCCGCGGGATTTTGCGCAAGCCGCACGGCCGATAGTTTCTCGCCCCACACGCAGCCCGAGTCGAGTCCGATCAGGTTGTCGCGCATCATGAAACCGAGCGCGGCCCAATGGCCGAACACCACGGTCACGTCCGCGGTCTTGCGCGACGGTACGTCGAACCACGGCATGCAGCCCGGCGGCGCGGAATTCAGGGTGCCGCTGCTGCTGAAATCCATCGCGCCGTCGGCATTGCAGAAGCGGATGCGCGTCAACGCGCTGCACGTCAGACGCAAGCGGTCGATGCCTTTCAGATTCGGCTTCCACTGATTGGGCTCATTGCCGTACAACCCTGCGAGCGTTTCCTTCCAGCCCGGCGCGCGCAGCGCACGCTGCAATTCGTCGGCGAGTTCCAGCGTCAGATTCACGTCCCATTGCGGCAGCACGCCCGCATGCACCATCAGCATGCCGTTGTCGAAGTGCGCGAGCGGACGGTGGCGGATCCATTCGAGCAGGTCGGCGGCGTCGGGCGCGGCGAGGATGTCCTCGATCGTGTCGCCTTTCCTCGATTTGCGAATTCCCGCCGACACCGACAGCAGATGCAGATCGTGATTGCCCAGCACCGGCACGCCACGCTCGCCGAGCGCGATCACGTCGCGCAGCGTGTCGAGCGATTCGGCGCCCCGGTTGATCAGATCGCCCGCGAACCACAGCGGCGTGCCGGCTGGCGGCGCGGCCTTGGCGAGAAGTTGCTGGAACGGCTTGCGGCAGCCTTGCAGATCGCCGAACGCAAGAGGGGCCAAGGCGGAGGAGTCGCAGGAAGGAGTCGAGGGTGTCATCAAGGAGTCGGTGCGGTTCGATACTCGCGGCGACGCACGAGGCGTGCCGCGTTGGAGCGGTGCAGCATGCTAGCGTGACATAATAGCTGGTTTAAAGATGTGACATCGGGCGGTGGGCTGTCGGGCGCCGCAAGCGGACCTCGACACGTGAGCGTCGCGCGATATTGCAACACAACAGGATGACCCTCGTGAACGGAGAACGCATGTCGTCTTCTCAGGCAAAGCAACCGATCCGCACGCTCGTCACCGGCGCCAGCGGTTTTACCGGCCGCTATCTGGTCGAAAAGCTGCTCGGCCGCGGCCATACCGTCATCGAAACGACCGCTGGCCGCGACGAGCCTGAAACGCCGACGCGGCTCAAGCTCGACATCACGTCGCCGCAGGCATGCCGGCGCGTGATCGACCTCGCGCGGCCCGACTATATCGTGCACCTCGCCGCGATCAGCTTCGTGGGCCACGACGATCCGCTCGACTTCTATCGCGTCAACGTGATCGGCACGCTGAATCTGCTGGAGGCCTGCGCGGCCGTCGGCCATACGCCGCGCAAGCTGTTGATCGCGAGCAGCGCGAACGTCTACGGCAACGTCACGAGCGACGCGATCGACGAGAGCTTTCCCGTCACACCGGTCAATCACTACGCATCCAGCAAGGCGGCGATGGAAGCGCTCGTGCGCACCTGGTTCGACCGCTTGCCGATCCTGGTCGTGCGGCCGTTCAACTACACCGGCTGCGGTCAGGCGCCGAACTTCCTCGTGCCGAAAATCGTCGGGCACTTCGCGCGGCGCGAACCGTCGATCGAACTCGGCAACATCGACGTCGCGCGCGACTTCTCCGACGTGCGCTATGTCGCGAACGCTTATGAGGCGCTGCTCGACTCCGATGTCGCGGGCGAGATCGTCAACGTCTGCACGGGGACGCCATACACATTGCGCAACATTCTGTCGGCGGCCAGCGATCTGACCGGGCACGAACTCGAAATCCGGGTCAATCCCGCGTTCGTCCGCCAAACCGACGTGAAGATTCTGGCCGGCTCGCCGGCCAAGCTGCGCTCGCTGGTGCCGGAAGTCGAGTCGATTCCTTTCATTGATACGCTGCGCTGGATGCTCACCGCTTGAGGCGCGCGGCATCGTCGGTTATCGATCGCCCGCTAATTTGCGCCGCGCTCCGCTCGCATAAACGCGCACCGCTCGAATACAAAGCCGGTTTGTACCAAGCATTGGAAACCAAACTTGTCAAGCTGTTTCAAGTTGTTAGGGTTCTAGTTTTTGCTCCGGGCCGCTTTATAATCGGGGCGTCATAAGATTAGCGTCCGAGCGTCTACTTGCACACAGGCGGAGGCGACGGGCTGCGGCAGAATCGGGAACGGCCATGCGGGGTAACCAAGTCGGCGAACCGGTTCCGGCTGCCACTAACATCTAGAAGGGAATTTCATGATTCTGGTAACGGGCGGCGCCGGTTTTATCGGCGCCAACTTCGTGCTCGACTGGCTCAATGCCTCCGATGAAGCGGTGCTCAACGTAGACAAGCTGACCTACGCAGGCAATCTTGGCACGCTGAAGTCGCAACAGGGCAATCCCAAACACGTATTCGTGCGCGCGGATATCTGCGATCGCGCCGCGCTCGATGCGCTGTTCGCCGAGCACAAGCCGCGTGCCGTTCTGCACTTTGCCGCCGAGAGCCACGTCGATCGTTCGATTCACGGCCCGGCCGATTTCGTGCAAACCAACGTGGTTGGCACCTTCACGTTGCTGGAAGCCACCCGCAGTTACTGGAACACGCTCGGCGACGTCGAACGCGCCGCGTTCCGTTTCCTGCACGTGTCGACCGACGAAGTGTTCGGCTCGCTGTCCGCCACCGATCCGCAGTTCTCCGAAACCACGCCGTACGCGCCGAATAGTCCTTACTCGGCGACCAAGGCGGGCTCCGATCACCTGGTGCGCGCCTACCATCACACGTATGGCCTGCCGGTGCTGACGACCAACTGCTCGAACAACTACGGCCCGTACCAGTTCCCCGAAAAGCTGATTCCGCTGATGATCGCCAACGCGCTCGCCGGCAAGCCGCTGCCGGTGTACGGCGACGGCCAGAATGTGCGCGACTGGCTGTACGTGGGCGACCACTGCAGCGCGATCCGCGAAGTGCTCGCGCGCGGCACGCCCGGCGAGACGTACAACGTCGGCGGCTGGAACGAGAAGAAGAATCTCGATGTCGTGCACACGTTGTGCGACCTGCTCGATCAACTGCGTCCGAAAGCGGGTGCGTCCTATCGCGACCAGATCACGTATGTGAAGGATCGTCCCGGCCACGACCGCCGTTACGCGATCGACGCGCGCAAACTCGAACGCGAACTCGGCTGGAAACCGGCGGAGACGTTCGAGACGGGACTCGCGAAGACGGTCCAATGGTATCTGGACAATCAGGCCTGGTCCGACGAAGTCGCCTCGGGCGAATATCGGAAGTGGGTTGAGACCAACTACGCGCAGCGCGCGTAAAGGCACGGCAATGGCGCGCAAAGGCATTATTCTCGCGGGCGGATCGGGCACCCGCCTGTATCCGATCACGCATGTCGTATCCAAGCAGCTTCTGCCGGTCTACGACAAACCGATGATCTACTACCCGCTGTCCACGCTGATGGTGGCGGGCATTCGCGACGTGCTGATCATCTCCACGCCGCAAGACACGCCGCGTTTCGAAGCGATGCTCGGCGACGGCAGTCAGTGGGGGATGAACATCCAGTACGCGGTGCAGCCGTCGCCGGACGGACTCGCGCAGGCGTTCATCATCGGCCGCGATTTCGTGGGCAACGATCCGTCGGCGCTGATTCTCGGCGACAACATCTTCTACGGCCACGATCTCGCGAAGCAGCTCGAACGCGCCAATCATCAGCCCGACGGCGCCACCGTGTTCGCGTATCACGTGCATGATCCGGAGCGCTACGGCGTGGTCGAATTCGACAAGCAGTTCCGCGCGTTGTCGATCGAGGAGAAGCCGGCCACGCCGCGCTCGAACTACGCGGTCACGGGTTTGTACTTCTACGACCGCCAGGTCTGCGATATCGCCGCGGACATCAAGCCGTCGCCGCGCGGCGAGCTGGAGATCACCGACGTCAACTCGCGCTACCTCGCGAATGCCGCGCTCAATGTCGAGATCATGGGCCGAGGTTATGCGTGGCTCGACACGGGCACGCACGACTCGCTGATCGAAGCGGCCACCTTCATCGCGACGCTGCAAAAGCGCCAGGGTCTGGTGGTCGCGTGTCCGGAAGAGATCGCGTACCGGCGCAACTGGATCGATGCCGAGCAGCTGCTGGCGCTCGCCAAGCCGCTCGCCAAGAATGCCTACGGGCAGTATCTGCAAAACATTCTTACGGATCACGTCGCATGGCCATCCAGGTAACCGCTACCGCGCTGCCCGAAGTCAAGATCATCGAGCCGAAGGTATTCGGCGACACGCGTGGTTTTTTCTTCGAGAGCTTCAATGCGCTCGAATTCGCCGAGAAGGTCGAGGCGGACGTCGAGTTCGTGCAGGACAACCACTCGCGCTCCGCGAAGGGCGTGCTGCGCGGCCTGCACTATCAGATCCAGCATGCGCAGGGCAAGCTGGTGCGCGTGGTCGAAGGCGAAGTGTTCGACGTGGCCGTCGACATCCGCAAGACCTCGCCGAATTTCGGCAAGTGGGTGGGGGTGAAGCTGTCGGTCGAGAACCATCGGCAACTGTGGGTGCCGCCCGGTTTCGCGCACGGTTTCGTGGTGCTGTCCGAGTCGGCGCAGTTCCTCTACAAGACCACCGACTACTGGTTCCCCGAGCACGAGCGCAGCATAGTCTGGAACGATCCGGCGATCGGCATCGAATGGCCGATCGATTCCGAACCGCTGCTCGCGGCGAAAGACGCGGCGGGCAAGCGTCTTGCCGATGCCGAAGTCTACGCGTAGGAGTGGGCCGGATGAGCGCACAGAATGCCAGGCGGACGATTCTCGTCACCGGTGTCAACGGCCAGGTGGGCTACGAGCTCGCGCGCACGCTGCAAGGGCTCGGCACCGTGGTCGCGGTGGACCGCGCCACGCTGGATCTGTCGAATCCCGATCAGATCCGCGCCGTGGTGCGCGAGGTGCGGCCCGCGCTGATCGTCAATCCCGCGGCCTACACGGCTGTCGACAAGGCGGAACAGGAGTTCGATCTCGCGATGCGCATCAACGACGCAGCGCCGGGCGTGCTCGCTGAAGAAGCGAAGAAGCTGGGCGCGGCGCTGATCCACTATTCGACCGACTACGTGTTCAACGGCGAGAAGGACGGCGCGTACGTCGAGGACGATCCGACCGATCCGCAAAACGCGTACGGGCGCAGCAAGCTCGCCGGCGAGCAGGCAATCGCGGCGACCGGCGTGAATCATCTGGTGTTGCGCACGAGCTGGGTGTACGGCACGCGCGGCAAGAATTTTCTGCTCACCATGTTGCGCCTGGGCGCCGACCGGCCCGAGTTGAAGGTCGTCGCCGACCAGTTCGGCGCGCCCACCTGGTGCAACACGATCGCCACGCTGACCGCGCATCTGGGCGCGCAGGCGTTCGCCGCCGAAGACAGCGCGAAGTGGTGGAGCGAGCGCTCGGGTGTCTATCACCTGTGCGCTGGCGACGCGACTTCGTGGCACGGCTTCGCGTCGGCCATCTTCGAACTCGCGGACTTGCCGAACAAGCCGAACGCGCTGCCGATTCCCGCCACCGACTATCCGATGCCGGCGAAGCGTCCCGCCAATTCGAGGATGTCGAACGAAAAGCTCGCGCGCGTGTTCGGGCTGGCCGCGCCGCATTGGCGCGATGCCTTGAAATTGTGTCTGACGGACGGGTTTCCGAAGTCGCCCGCCGCCCGTCCCTGACGCGAGGCTTGAAGCGGCCTCGAAGCGGCCTCGAACGGGCCTTTACAACGCGCGAGCCTTTTACGAGGCAGCGCGCAGTGCCAGCCTCGCGCTGCTCGCGCAGCCATACTGCTTCGCTCGCGCTGTCTGACGTTAGTGAAAGGGGGCAGGGGTAGAATATCGTTCGACAAGGGAGACTCGCGCCGGCCCGTCAACCGGGTGCGGCGCATAAGCAGTCACGGCACAGTCACGGCGCGCGCAGGGTCACCACCCTGCTGACTTCAACGGGTTGTGCTGACTATATCCACGGTCGGCGTGGCTGCGTAATAAATACGGTACTGAGAGGGCTCTGTGAGTTTGTTACCGATCATCCTATGTGGCGGAGCGGGGTCGAGACTGTGGCCCGTGTCGCGCGAATCGCACCCGAAGCCGTTCATCCGTCTGGCGGACGGCGAGAGCCTGCTGCAGAAAGCCTTCCTGCGCGCGGTGGCGCTGCCCGGCGTAAAGGAAGTGCTGACGGTAACCAACCGCGATCTGTTCTTCAAAACCGAAGACGATTTCCGCGAGGTGAACGCGAAGGGCTGTGCCACTTCGTTCATTCTCGAGCCGTTCGGCCGCAATACGGCGGCGGCGGTTGCCACCGCGGCCTTGCATACGGCCAAAGTGCACGGCGAGCAGACCGTCATGCTGGTGCTCGCCGCCGATCACCTGATCGCGAACCAGGCCGCCTTCGCGGTGGCGGTGGCCGAAGCGCAGAAGCTTGCGCAAGCGGGCAAGGTGGTCACTTTCGGCGTACAGCCGGAGACACCTGAAACCGGCTATGGCTACATCGAGGCGGATGGCGACAAAGTCGTGCGCTTCGTCGAGAAGCCGTCGCTCGAGAAGGCGCGCGAGTATCTCGCGTCAGGCAAGTTCGTGTGGAATTCGGGCATGTTCTGCTTCACCGCGGGGACGATTCTCAAGGAGATGCAGCAGCATTGCCCGGAGATTCTCAGCGCGGCGGCCGAGTGCATGGAGAAATCGCCGTCCGCGGCGGGCAAGGATGGCGCGCAGGTGCGGCTGGAACCGGGCAGCTTCGGCGCGGTGCCGGAAGTCTCTTTCGATTACGCGGTGATGGAGAAGTGCGAGCACGCGGCGGTGGTGCGTTGCGATCTCGGCTGGACCGATGTCGGTTCGTGGACCGCGCTGAGCGACCTGTCGCCGGCCGACGCGAGCGGCAACCGCGTGGAAGGCGAAGCGCTGCTGCTCGATGTGAAGGATTGCTATCTGCGCGCGAGCGGCCGGCTGATCGGCGCGGTGGGCGTCGAGAACCTGATCGTGATCGACACGCCGGACGCGCTGCTCGTCGCGCACAAAGACCGCGCGCAGGACGTGAAGCAGATTTTCGCGGAGCTGAAGGCGCGCGGCCATGAAACCTACAAGGTGCATCGCACGGTGCATCGGCCTTGGGGCACGTACTCGGTGCTCGAAGAAGGCTCGCGCTTCAAGATCAAGCGCATCGTGGTCAAGCCGGGCCAGAGCCTCAGCTTGCAGATGCATCATCACCGCAACGAACACTGGGTGGTGGTGAGCGGCATGGCCAAGGTCGTCAACGGAGAGAAGGAGTTCTTCGTGTCGACCAACGAGTCGACCTATATCCCGGCGGGTCACAAACATCGCCTCGAAAATCCGGGCGTGGTCGAGCTCGTGATGATCGAAGTGCAGAGCGGCGAATATCTGGGCGAAGACGACATCGTTCGCTTTGAAGACATTTACGGACGTACTTGAGATGGATATCAGCTTTACCAACAACACTGAAGACCTGACGCGTCATAACCAGAACGACGACCTGATCGTCGGCATGAAATCGGTGCGGGTCTGGGGCACGCTGGGGTGGCACGACATCCGGCAACGGTACCGCCGTTCGGTAATCGGTCCGTTCTGGTTCACGCTGAGCACCGCCATCATGGTGCTGGTGCTCGGCGCGTTGTATTCGACACTGCTGCATCAGGAAATCTCCGACTATTTGCCGTACCTCGCTGTCGGGCTGGTGGTGTGGGCCTATCTGGCCTCGGTGGCCAACGAGGGATGTACAGCCTTCATAGCCTCGGCATATCTGATCAAGCAGATCCGTCTGCCGATAACGATTCATGTATGCCGGATTGTGTGGCGCAACTTCGTGATCATGCTGCACAGCTTGCCCGTGGTCATCGTGCTATTGCTGGCGTTCGGCAAATGGCCGGGCTGGGAATTCCTGCTGGTGCCGTTCGGCCTGGCGCTGCTGCTGTTGCATGGCGTATGGCTTGGTGCGACGCTCGGCGTGCTCTGCGCGCGTTTTCGCGACATCCCACCGATCGTCACGAATCTGGTCCAGGTGGTGTTCTTCTTCACGCCCGTCATGTGGTCGCCGGAAATCCTGAAGAGCCGTGCATGGGTTGCTGAATACAACCCGCTTTATCACCTGATCGAAACGGTTCGCGCTCCGCTGACCGGCCGCCCGACTCATTGGCAGTCTTGGGCATGGTCGATCGGCCTGTTGATTGTCGGTTTTGCCTTTGCGCAATTCCTGATGAAGCGTTTCCGTAATCGCGTTCCTTACTGGCTTTGATATTGTGAGTTCTTCATCGATTGTCGCTCGTAACATCTCCGTCGAATTTCCGATTTACGAGAACTCGCACCGCTCGCTGAAAAAGGCGGTGCTCAATCTCACGACGGGTGGCCGGATCGGCCAGGATGCTGGCCGCCATGCGATCGTCAAGGCGATCGACGACCTCAGCTTCAGCTTCACCGAAGGTGAACGCATCGGTCTGATCGGCCACAACGGCTCCGGCAAGACGACGCTGCTGCGCACGCTGTCGGGCGTCTACGCGCCGGTGCGCGGCGAGCTGAGGGTACAGGGCAAGATCGCGTCGCTGCTGGACGTGTCGATGGGTCTCGACCCGGACGCCACCGGCTTCGAGAACATCTATCTGCGCGGCATTCTCGACGGCCTGAAGCCGGCGCGCATTCGCAGCAAGATCGACGAGATCGCCGACTTCAGCGAATTGGGCGACTACCTGAATCTGCCGGTGCGCACTTATTCGAGCGGGATGATGCTGCGTCTCGCGTTCGCGATCTCGACCAGCGTCGAAGCCGACATCCTGATCATGGACGAGTGGCTCAGCGTGGGCGACGCGGAGTTCAGCATCAAGGCGGCCGTGCGGCTGGAAAGCCTGGTCGGCAAGGCGGCCTTGCTGGTGGTGGCGTCGCACGATCCGTCGCTGGTGGCGCGCGTGTGCAACCGCAAGATTTCGATGGAGCACGGCCGGATGGTCGGGGACGAACCCGTGAGCCCGCCGGAAAAGAGCGACGCGCCGCTCGTCAGCCACGTCGCGCAGTTGCCGCACTGAGATCGCGGGCGGGTCAGCGGCAGCGGCCGCGAAAGGATGCGCAAAGGCGCGGAACCGACGTGAACCGACGAAGGGTCGCGGTATATGGCCATTGTCCATCGCGCGCGTTCCTCGACGTGTGCCGCGCGCGGCGAATTTTTCCGTTCCCTGGCGAGACTTCGCGGTCTCTACAATCATTTGGCGCGAACGCGCTCGCGAGTCCGTCGCGGCGCGCGCGGCGCAAGCCGGACAGGCGTAACCCAAAGGCGCAACTCGGCGGCACGGCCCCGACACGCAACATAGGCGCGCCACAGGCGCAACAAGGTTCGAATTTCATGCGAGCTAACCACCCATTTCTGCGCTACTCCGAATCCCTGCTCGTGCGTCAACCGTTGCGCACGCTGAAGGGTTTCGCGGGCGGCTATATTGCGTATCCGATCGCGGAGAGCCGCGAAAAACGCAGCGTGCGTCCGAAGATTCAGGAGCTGCGCGACCACTACACACTGCCGATGCCGCATCGCCGCCGCATCGCGCTGGAACGTCTCGCCGGCATGCTCGAATTCGCCGGCGCGAAGGTGCCGTATTACCGCGATCTGTTCCTGGCATTGCAGTTCGATCCGGGCAAGGTCAGGCAGGACCCGCGTTATCTGGATGAACTGCCGTATCTGACCAAGGACATCATCCGCGAGCAGGGGCCGCGCCTGTTGTCGGCGCCGCTCGAAGCGGGCCGCCATCACGTGTGCAAAACCGGCGGCTCGACGGGACTGTCCACCATCATCTATTACGACCAGGAAGGCGCGGACTACTCGTCGGCGGTCACGAACTACTGCCGCGAGCGGATCGGCAAGCTGCGCCATCGTTCGGAATTGCACTTCGCGTGCCGTTTCCCGGATCAGGTGGTGCCCGAGTGGCCGTCGCGCGAAGACTTCAAATGCTTCGCGATGAACCGCAGCAACATCTTCTTCGACCGAATCGACGACCAGGGTCTCGAAGAAATGTGGCGCACGCTCAAGCGCCGCAAGCCGTATCTCGCGCACTCGCATCCGTCGACCATGTACGCGCTCGCCTGCTACGTGCAGCGCAAGTACGGCGGCGGCAAGGCGTTCCAGGTGTTCGAGTCGAGCGGCGAGCTGCTCGAACCGCACGCGCGCGAGATGATCGCGTCGGCGCTGCGCTGCCGGGTGATCGATCGCTACGGTCTCGCCGAACTCGGCGTGATGGCCTACGAACTCGACGGTCACGAAGGCGGCTTCCAGATTCTCGAATCCGAAGGCTGGCCGGAAAGCCGCGTGGCGCAAGACAATCCGGACGGCGCACATGAACTCGTGTTCACGGGCTTCCGCAACAGGCTGATGCCGCTGATCCGTTACGCGACCGGCGACCTCGCGCGCGTGCAGGAAACGGACAAGGGCTTCTTCCTGACCGACGTGGTCGGACGGATTCACGACGTCGTGCCGATCAACGGCGTCGCGCACCCGACGCACCACATTCAGGACATGCTGGACCATCGCGTCGGCGGGATTCAGGAGTTTCAGATCGACCTGCGCACCACGCCGCCGACCTTGCGGATCGTGCTCGAACCATCGGCCAATGCGGAAGAGACGACAGCCAAGCTGCGTCACTTCTGGCAGGACGCATTCACGATCGCCTACGTCGGTCACGACGATTTCGTGCGCGTCGGCAGCCGGGCCAAGTTCCGCCACGTGGTGACCGCATGATCGGCGTGCTGTTTCCTGACCCGGCGGCCGAAGCCGGCCGGTACGTGCTGGCGGCCATGCGGCGCTCGGTCAGCGCGAGCCAGGCGCAAGCGATCTCGCGCGGCACGTTGCGCGATTTCGCGCCGGACATGCTGGTCGCCGTCGACACGCCCGATGGCTGGAGCGCGGACCTGATCGCGTGGTTGATCGCGCGGCCCCGCAAGCTGGTGGTCTTCGGCCACATGCCGCTCGCGCTCGCGGACTATCTGCGCTACGAGGCGGCGGACTTGCCGGCCGGGCTGGCGGCTGCGAGCCGCAGCGCGCCGGCGCCGTCGGGCGAAGCGCGCGAAAGCGCGGCGGCGGTGCGCTATGGCGCGCTGGCGCAGACGCTGCGCGGCCAGCAGTGGCATCGTCCGTTCGAGCGCTTCGACTTCACCGACGAGTGGAACAACCTCGGCTATGGCGCGATCCGCTGCGACGGCTCGATCTGGTCGGTCGGGCAAGCGGTTCAGGTGCCGGCCGTTGCGGAACTGGCGGCGGTCGTCGTGAACGGCGAGCGGCAGTTTTCGTATGCCGCGCTGTGGGACGTGGGCGCGTCGAGCGTGTTGTGGTTCAACCGCGCGACCGGTCCGTGCGATTCGTTCGAATGGCGCATGGTCGAGCAATTCGTGTCGGGCCACCGGCCGGACACGCTGCCGTGTCAGCCGGTGTTGAGCGAACTGCCGTGGGGTTACGACGCGGCGGTCACATCGCGGCTCGACTGCGACGAGGACGTCGAATCGGCGCGGCCGCTGTGGCAAGCCTACCAGCGCCTCGGCGTGCCTTTTACGCTGGCGGTCCACACGCAGAATCTGACGCGCGTGGAACAGCACGGCATTCTTCGCGAGCTGCTGGCCGACCGGCAACAGGGCGCGGTGCTGTCGCACACGGCCACGCATGCGCCGAACTGGGGTGGCAGCTATGACAACGCGTTCGCGGAAGGGCGTCAATCGGCGGAGTTGCTCGAAGCGGTGACGGGCGTTGCGGTGCGTTACGCGGTGTCGCCGTTTCATCAGTCGCCGCCGTACGCGATGCAAGGCCTTGCCGACGGCGGCTATGAAGGCTGCATCGGTGGGATCATCCGCAACGATCCGGAGTTTCTGACGGGTCGCGGCGGCGCGCTCGCGGGCTTGCCGGCAGGCTTTGTCGGCCATAGCCAGCAGTGCATGCTGCACGGCGACTGCATGCTCAAGGAAGGCGATCCGCTCGCCGTTTTCAAGCAGGCCTTCGACTACGCATACGCGACCAACACGCTGTTCGGCTATCTCGACCATCCGTTCTCCGAGCGCTACGCATACGGCTGGCAGGACGAGGCAGCGCGGATCGATGCGCACGAACAGTTCATCGCTCACATCAGGAGCAAGGCGCGCAAGCCGCTCTTCCTGCATGAAGAGGCCGCGCTCGATTTCCTCAGGTTCAGGTCGCTCACACAGATCGTCGAGGTGGATGGCGTGTTTCGCGTCGTTACGCCGTCCAATGAAAAAACGCTGCCCCTGACGCTCGGCGTCGAGTACCGGGGCGCCCACATGCAGGTCGAGGCGGGGAAAGCACTGTAATGAAAGTCATGGTGGTGATGGGCACGCGGCCCGAAGTGATCAAGCTGGCGCCGGTCGTGCGAGCCTTGCGCGGCGAATTCGACACGATCGTCTGCGCGAGCGGGCAGCACAAGGACATGGCCGCGCAGGCGCTCGAATTCTTCGGCATCGAACCGGACATCACGCTCGACACGATGAGCCCAGGGCAGTCGCTGAACGCGTTGTCGTCGCGTCTTCTGGCCGCGCTCGATCGCGCGCTGGACGAAGTGCGTCCCGATTGGGTGATCGTGCAAGGCGATACGACGACGGCCTTTTGCGCGGGCTTCGCGGCGTTTCATCGCGGTATCCGCGTGGGCCACGTCGAAGCGGGACTGCGCACCGGCGACCTCGCGAGTCCGTTCCCCGAGGAAGCGAACCGCAGTCTGCTGAGCCGCATCGCCACGCGGCATTTCGCGCCCACTGAACTCGCGCGGCGCAATCTGCTCGGCGAAGGCGTGCCAGCGGACAAGGTCGTCGTGACCGGCAATACCGTGGTAGACGCGATCGCAGCGGTGCGCGCAAGCTGGCAAGCGACGCCGCCGCGCAGTCCGCTGCCCGAATGGCGCGGCGCGCAGCGGGAGCACATTCTCGTCACCTGCCATCGGCGCGAGAATTTCGGCGACGTGCTGCAGGACATCTGCCGGGTGCTGCGCGATTTGTGCCAGCGCTACAGCGATTACCGCTGGGTGTTTCCGGTGCATCTGAATCCGTCCGTGCGGGCGCCCGTGCATCGCGATCTGGACGGCATTGCGAACCTCGCGTTGATCGAGCCGGTCGACTATCCGACCAGCCTGCATCTGATCAGCGGCAGCGCGGTCGTGGTCAGCGACTCCGGCGGCATTCAGGAAGAAGCGCCGACTTTCGGCGTCCCGGTGGTCGTGATGCGCAATCACACCGAACGACGCGAAGGCGTCGACGCCGGCTTCGCGACGCTGGCCGGCCAGGCCGCGGCGAATATCGAAAGCGCGGTGTGCGGCTGGCTCGACGATCCGGCGCGCCGTGCCGCGCTGCGCAATCGCGCGAATCCGTATGGCGACGGGCTGGCTGCGCAGCGGATCGTCGCGAGTCTGCAGGGGCGACCGGTCGAGGTGTTCATTGGTTGACGGCAAGGACACCGCGTTGGCCGCCCAGGATTGCGTGCTGTTTTCCACCGCCGATTGGGACGAACCGTACTGGACCAACAAGCAGCACACGGCGAGCATTCTGGCCGCGCGCGGCTGGCGCATCCTGTATGTGGAGAGTGTCGGCTTTCGTTCGCCGAAGGTCGGCAGCGGCCGCGATTGGGCGCGTCTGTGGCGCCGTTTGTGGCGCGGCGTGCAGTCGCTCGTGCACGGGCCGCTGCTGCGCGCGGAAAACGTCTGGGTGCTGTCGCCGCTGATGGTGCCGGCCGGCCATCACCTGCCGTTCGTGAGCGCGCTGAACCAGGCGTTGCTGCGCTTTTCCGTGAACCGTTTCGCGAGGGCGCGGCGCTTTAAGAAGCCGGTGGTCTGGACGTATCACCCATACATGCTCGATGCGATCGGGACGCTGCCGCGCGGCCCGCTCGTGTATCACTGCGTCGATGATATCGCGGAGATTCCGGGCGTCGACGTGGCGGCGTTCCGCAGTGCGCAGCAGGCGCTGCTCGGCCGTTGCGAGGCGGTGTTCACCACCGCGATGTCGCTGAAGGAAACCTGCTTGCCGTTCAACCGCAACACGCATTTCTTCGGCAACGTGGTGGACGACGCGCATTTCGGCGAAGCGCGCGCCGAAGGTCCGGTACCGGCCGAGCTTGCAGCGATCCCTGAGCCGAGGCTCGTGTATCACGGCGTGCTGTCGGACTTCAAGGTCGACTTTCCGCTGCTGCTGCAAACGGCGCAGGCGCGGCCGCACTGGCAGTGGGTGATCATCGGCGAAGAGCGCGAAGGGCAGCGCAGCGCGATGCTCGCGCAACTGGCGCGCTTGCCGAATGTGCATCTGCTCGGCTATCGCCCTTATCAGATATTGCCGCAGTATCTGCGCGGCATGCAGGTCGGCGTTCTGCCGACGCTGCTGAACGACTATACCCGCTCGATGTTCCCGATGAAGTTCTACGAATACCTCGCGGCCGGCTTGCCGGTCGTGTCGACCCCGCTCGATTTCGCGAAGGAGCCGCGCGCGGGTCTCGAAGTGGGCGGCGACCTCGACGCGTTCGTCGCGGCCATCGACAAGCAGTTGGCGCGCGGCAAGCTGAGCGCGGACGAGGCGCGCGCGGTCGTCGGCGAGAACACGTGGGAAGCGCGGCTCGACAAGATGCTGGCCATCACGTTCAGTGGCCGTGCCGTGAGCAACGGCAGTCCGGCTTCGCTGGACGCGGCCGCATGAGTGGCGACGGCATGAAAGTTCTCCACATCTATCGCACGTATTTCCCCGACCCGCCTGGTGGCCTACAGGAAGCGATCCGGCAGATCAGCCTGTCCACACGCGCGTGCGGCGTCGATCCGCGCATTTTCACGTTGTCGCCCAATCCGGTGCCGCGCGACATCTGGTTTCCCGAGGGCGTCGTCACGCGCTCGCGCTCATGGGCCGCGCCGGCATCGTGCGATCTCGGCGGCTTCGAATCGCTGCGCCAATACCGCGCGCAGGCCGAACAGGCCGACGTGCTGCATTTCCACTTTCCGTGGCCGTTCGCGGACGTGCTGCATCTGCTGGGGCGCGTGAAGAAGCCCGCGGTGATGACTTACCACTCCGACGTGGTGCGCCAGCGGGCGCTCGGCTATGTGTACGGACCGTTGATGCGCTCGACGCTGCGCTCGATGTCGGCCGTTGTCGCGACTTCGGCCGTGTACGCGCAGAGCAGCGCGGTGCTGACCAGCGTCGTCGACCCGCAGCGGCTGAAGGCGATTCCGCTCGGCATCATCGACTATCGCGACGATCCGCAACTGGGCCGCTTTGCGCCGCAATGTCTCGACCGTCTCAAGCTCGGTACCGAGCCCTACGTGCTGGCGCTGGGCGTGCTGCGGTACTACAAGGGGCTGCACACGTTGATCGAGGGGGCGCCGTCGATTCCTTGCAAGATCGTGATCGCCGGTTCCGGGCCGGAGATTGAGCGGCTGTCCGAACTGGCGAAGCAGGTGGGCGCGTCGAACGTGGTGTTCGCGGGCCAGGTGTCGCACGAGGAGAAGGTCGCGCTACTGAGCGGCTGCCGCGCGCTGGTGATGCCGTCGCACTTGCGCTCGGAGGCGTTCGGGATGGTGCTCGTCGAAGCGGAAATGTTCGGCAAGCCGGTGGTCTGCTGCGAGATGGGTTCCGGCACCTCGTATGTGAACGAGCATGGGGTGACCGGCTTCGTCGTGCCGCCGGAGTCCCCAGTGGAGTTCGCGGCGGCGGTCAATGAACTGGTGCGCGACGAGGCGCTTGCGGCGCGCATGGGTGTGGCCGCGCGTGAACGGTATGAGCGGCTCTTTTCCGGGCCGGCGTTGGGGAATGCGTATAAGGCGCTCTATCAGGACGTGCTGAACAGGACGGCTACATCAGGGAAAAATTAGCCGCATACCCCGGTCCTGGCTGGCAGCTCGATCATCGCCGAAAATCCGGTCCTGGGATTTGCCTGCTTACGCTCTATCAGGCCACCCAAAACCATATGGGAGATACCGATCGAATGCGGTGCACTTCCCAGCGTAATTCCAAAATCGAATTCTATGGCTCGGTGACGAATGTCACTTGGTCTTTCTTGAAGAAATGGGCGATCCACTTTGCGAGCGCCGGACCTTCAGTTGCCTTGGTGTAGGTTCCGTCAGGTACAGAAAAGCCGCCGACAATCTTGCCCAGCGGTCGCTGTACGTAAACCATCGAACTGCCGGGAGCCATGCCAGCATTCCAGTTGGCGATCTTCGCGTCCTGGATCCGGCGATAGTTGCCGTAGTCGCTTGCAATGTCAGGCACAGCAATGACTGTCGGGATGAGCACCGCAAAGAGCAGGAAGAACACATATCTTGTCCTGAGTCCGCCGTGCTCGGTCTTTCCTTGCGCGCAGGCACCCAAAGCCGCTCCCGAGGATGCAAGTCCGATAAAGATGAAACATTGGCGCATCGTGTCGTGTCGCTCGCAACATGCGACTCCGAATTGATAGAACGCCGCGCCAAGCGTCATGAACGAAGTCAGAAAATAGGCGAATGAGAGTATTCCTGGCCAAAGAGGATTGCGGGCCGAACCCTTGGCAGAGAGGACAAATCTGGTGATGCCAAAAAACGCGAGCAGGAACAGAACCTTGATTAAGCCAGCGATAATAATGCTTTGCGCATTCAAATTCGGGGCTATCTACGCTGCTATCCGCCGGTCTGGGCAGCTTTTCAATGCGCGTAGGAGTGTCTCCGTAGGCGGGTGGATCTAAACCGCACGTTGGGCCCCTTGCCGGGGATGGGGGCTGATCTTCCGTTGAATGTCGTGGCTCACACTCGAACGAGTCCGGGGCCTGCAGATGATCCTTGCTGATCCAAATGCCTGCGGCGCATTCGGTATCAAGATCGTGGCGCTGTATCAGCGGAACATTTTCCGGTAGTCATGCATTGCCCGAGCCGCGCCTTGCGGATGATCGCGCGGATTAGTCGTGTCCGACCGCGAATCGCAATGCCCGCCTGGTTTTCCAGAACGGGCGTCCGGGAGCATCGTCGTGGGCTTCCACTTCCATTCGCCGTCAACTGCTCACAATGTGAGATTTGTCGTTGGACGGCTTGGGCGAAATGAAGAACTCCATATCATTGCGTGCGGTGTCGAAGAAGTTGCCGCAGGCAAGGTCGATCAGGTCGAGCTCCGCCATTTCGCGGGACAGAGGCGCAAACGAGCGGGGAGAAAACACCCAGCAGTGCATGTCGTGATAGGCGCTATTTTCCAGGCAGTCTCGCGCCAGATCCAATGCGGTTTCGAGGTTGTGGTGCCGCTCGGTCGCGAACGGGTCGAGCGGCGCCTTCCAGGCCGACACGCAATCCACCCTGGCGACGTTGATGCAATAGTCGATCAGGATCTGTGGCTGGGGAATCCGTGCGCGTATCAGGTTGTTGTACAGGATCGAAGCGATGTGCGTCTCTTCACGGAAATAATCGAAAGTGAAGCGTTTGTCGGGGACGATCAAACGTACTTCGCCGCCGGGATTCAGGACGGAACGCAGCTCGTTCAACCACGCTACGACATCCGGTACATGCTCTTTTACATGCGACGCGACCACGTTGTCGACCCGCTTTCCTCCCAGCGCTTGCTCGAGCGTGGCGGCGCCCCACACGGCGTCCACGTCGACAATTTCATCGGCAACGACATGAGCGTCGCCTTGATATTTTTGACGTAGCTGCGCGGCGTCGGTGTGATCGACGTAGATGATTGTCGCTGCGTCGCCGCACTGGCAGTGGGTGATCATCGGCGAAGAGCGCGAAGGGCAGCGCAGCGAGATGCTCGCGCAACTGGCGCGCTTGCCGAATGTGCATCTGCTTGGCTATCGCCCCTACCGGACGCTGCCGCAGTACTTGCGCGGCATGCAGGTCGGCGTGCTGCCGACGCTGCTGAACCACTACACCCGCTCGATGTTCCCGATGAAGTTCTACGAATACCTCGCGGCCGGCTTGCCGGTCGTGTCGACCCCGCTCGATTTTGCGAAGGAGCCGCGCGCGGGTCTCGAAGTGGGCGGCGACCTCGACGCGTTCGTCGCGGCCATCGACAAGCAGTTGGCGCGCGGCAAGCTGAGCGCGGACGAGGCGCGCGCGGCCGTCGGCGAGAACACGTGGGAAGCGCGGCTCGACAAGATGCTGGCCATCATGTTGCGCGCCATGCCGCAGGCGACGGCAGTGCGCAGCCGCAGGGGCGTGCGGAGGCGCGCACGTGAGGGTTGTTCATGTGTACCGCACCTATTTTCCCGACCCGCCGGGCGGCTTGCAGGAAGCGATTCGCCAGATTGCGCTGTCGACGCGCGCGTGCTGGGTCGAGCCACGCATCCTGACGTTGTCGCCGACACCGACGCCAACCGTCGTCGACTATCCCGACGGACGTGTCATCCGCGCGAAGTCGTGTGCGGCGCCGGCGTCATGCGATCTGGGCGGCATGGGCGCGTTGCTGAAATACCGTGAGATGGCCGACTGGGCCGACGTCGTGCATTTCCACTTTCCCTGGCCGTTCGCCGATGTCTTGCATCTGCAGGGCCGCACGAAGAAACCGACGGTGATGACGTATCACTCGGACATCGTGCGGCAGAAGGCCCTGGGCGCCGTCTAAGGGCCGCTGATGGCGCGCACGCTGCGCAGCATGTCGGCGGCGGTGGCGACGTCGCCGGCCAATGCGCGGACCAGCGAGACGCTGATAGCCTACGTGTCGAAGGAACGGCTCAAGACCATTCCACTTGGCATCATCGATTATCGTGACGCGCCGCAGCCGCCGGATGCACAGCGTGACATGACGGGACGGCTCGGCCTTGCCGACGGTGAGCCTTACTTTCTGGCTCTCGGTGTGCTGCGCTACTACAAAGGCCTGCACACCCTGGTCGAAGCCGCGCCTTACATCGATGCGAAAATCGTGATCGCCGGGTCGGGCCCGGAGCGGGAGCGGCTGGCGGCTTTGGCCCAGCAAACCGGCGCGAACAATGTCGTGTTCGCGGGGCAGGTGACGCATGAGAAAAAGGTCGCGCTACTCAAAGGTTGCCGCGCGATGGTGTTGCCGTCGTATTTGCGCTCCGAAGCCTTCGGCATGGTGCTGGTCGAAGCCGCAATGTTTGGTAAGCCGATGGTGTGCTGCGAAGTGGGGTCTTGCACCTCGTACGTGAACGAAGCTGGCGAGACGGGCTTTGTTGTCGTGCCGGAGCAGGTACACGAACTGGCTCGCGCGATGAACACCCTGCTGGGCGACGCCGCGTTGGCCGCGCGCATGGGTCAGACCGCGCGCGCCCGTTATGAAGCATTGTTTTCGGGCGAGGCGTTGGGTCGTGCGTATTGCGCGTTGTATCACGACGTCACGCGTAACCGATAGTTCGCACGACGAGAGGCGCGAGGCGGACCCATGCCCGGCGCCGGCCACTACGCCAGGCAACGTGTATACAATGTGGCGATTCAAGCAATCCGTGCGGCGGCGGGCACGATTGCAGGCGCGCTCGCAGGAGGAATAGCGAGTGAGGAGACCCCGCGCGGCGACGCATGGTTGGGCGTTCCGCGCGTGCCGCCATACGTGCATTTTTGCCGTATCCTCCGCTGATATTTGCGTTGGCGGATCGGCCTGAAAAACAAACGACACACATGAACTCAAGTATCCCGAGCAAGCCTTCATCCATTGCAGTGGTCATCCCGTGCTACAAAGTCCGCCCGCACATTCTCGGCGTGATCGCGAAGATCGGACCCGAAGTTGACCAGATCTATGTGGTGGACGACTGCTGCCCCGAGAACAGCAGCGACTTCGTTGCGGAGAATTGCACGGACCCGCGAGTGCGGATCGTCCGCCATACGGTCAATCAGGGCGTGGGCGGCGCGGTGATGTCAGGCTACACGGCGGCGATTGCCGGCGGCGCGGACGTAATCGTCAAGGTGGATGGGGACGGCCAGATGGACCCCGGTTTGCTGCCGCAATTCGTGATGCCGATCGTCGACGGCTGGGCCGACTACACGAAGGGCAATCGCTTCTACGATCTGACGTATATCACGCGGATGCCGGCAATGCGCCTCATCGGCAACGCTGGCCTGTCGATCATGACCAAGATATCGACTGGCTACTGGACCATTTTCGATCCCACGAATGGGTATACGGCAATCAACGCGCGTGTCGCAGCGCATCTGCCGTTCGACCGCATCAGCCGGCGCTATTTCTTCGAAACTGACATGCTCTTTCGGCTGAACACGCTCCGAGCCGTCGTCGCGGATATTCCGATGGATGCGGTGTACGGCGACGAAAAATCCAACCTGAAAATTACGAACGTTCTGTTCGAGTTCATGGGCAAGCACGCAAAGAATTTCACCAAGCGGATTTTCTATAACTATTTTTTGCGTGACATGACGGCCGCGACGTTCGAACTAGTTATCGGTCTGATTCTGTTAGTTTTTGGCGTGTGCTTCGGCGCTGTTCACTGGATCAGCGCAATCGCGTCTGCGACACCCACGCCGCTCGGCACCATCATGTTGTCGGCCTTGCCAGTGCTGATCGGTTTGCAGTTCCTGCTGGGGTTTCTCAACTTCGACGTCGCCAACGTTCCGTCACGACCCATCAGCAAATTCCTGCCATTCACCAAGGCAGACAAGGACGTGGAGCTTCGCCCGGACAGCGCGAAACTCGAGCGCTCCGAATAATGCAGCGTCTGAGCGTGCCGGACATCGGGTCTCGCGCGCTGACGTGCGTCTTCCCACCACGATTGACTTAAAGCCTACAAGAATGACGCCTCTTCAAACAGTTTGGGCCATCGCCTGTGCCTGCATCATCGCCATCGGTCAAATCGCCTTCAAGAAGGCAGGCATGGAAGTGCAAAGTGCTGGCACCTGGTTTTCTCCGCGTGCGGTGATGACTGTCTTTTTCGCTCTTGCTATCTACGCAATCGCTACGCTGCTTTGGATCAACCTGCTGCGATTCGTGAACCTCAACAAGGCATATTCCTTCATGGCGCTGTGCTTCATCATCGTGCCGATCGCGAGCCATTTCGTGTTCAAGGAAACCATCACGGCCGGTTACGCAGTCGGTACGGCGCTCGTGGTTCTGGGGCTGGTGATCGCGACCCGCTTCGGGTAATAGCTTGCCTTTGTCGACAATGTCCGTGTGGCGGCGAGCCTGTCGCCAGCGCGGGTATTTTCAAAAGTATATCGGGCTGCACTCCCTTGGCGCCATGGAAAATTTCTAGCAGACCAAAATGCAGAAGCTTCTGATAACTTTCTTCCTGTTAGCGGCTTGCGTCGGGTTGACGCCGGCACGTGCGGCGAACGAATCCTCGCAAGCTCCGCGCGCATTTCTTGATAACGTCGAGGTCAACGCGCACACGCGTGCGATCACATTGTCCGGATGGGCCGCATCACCTCACGGCACTTCCGAAAGTCTCAAGCTCCTCGTGTTCGTCGGTGGCGAGCAGATCGCGGTGAACCAGGTTCAACGCTTTGCGCGTCCCGACGTCCCAGCGGCGACTGGCCGACGCGATTGGCTCGAATCCGGATGGACCGCTACCGTTCCGATTCCAGCCACGCTACCGGGAGGCACGCTCAGCCTGCACGTAAAAGTCGACTTCGAGCATGATGGCGAGATCGATTGCTTGCCGACGAACCCGGCGTTTACCTCGCTCGTCATTCATGCGGATACGGAGCGTCATACGGCGACGAAGCTGATCCTGGTCGTAGGTCTGGGCGTGCTCGTGCTGTGCTTTGTGTTCGCGTCCCGCATCAGCCAGATGTTGTCGGCGTGGACGCGGCGCACGATTGCTCCGGCTGCGTCATTGGCGATCGCACTCGTCGCCGGATTTGCCGTCCTCGTGGCACTCGGCGTATCCGGCACGTCGCTAGGTATCACGGACGAAGACATTCCCATCGACGGCATTCAGACCACAGTGCTTGCAGGTCAGAGCCAGAATATCCGAAGCGACGAGTGGCGCGTTCTCACGCCCATGTCGATCGGGCAGACACGCCACGTGCCGCCGTTTCCCGTGGTCAACCGTAACCTCGGCCCGAATGGCCACAACATGCTGATTCCCGGCATGACGTCCGTTCCGGTGCTGGGTATGCCGGCGTTCGGCCGCCCGGCCACGTGGGGTTACTTCATTCTGCCGTTGCCGCAGGCATTGGCATGGCAATGGTGGATGCCCGCTTTCGGCTGCCTTCTCGCGCTCTGGGCCTGCTTCGCGGTGCTGTTTCGCGCGCAATGGCGTCTCGCGTTTTGCCTCTCGCTGTGCTTCGTCATTTCGCCGTATGTGATTGCGTGGTCCTACTGGCCCGCCTATGTGACGATGTTCGCAGCCGCCGCGTTCTCGGCTTTCGTCACGTTGCTGAAAGGCTGCGCGCGATGGCTGAAACCGCTGCTGGCCGTGGTTCTCGGCATCACCGCGTCGGGTTTCGTCCTGACGCTCTATCCGGCATGGCAAGTGCCGCTTGGGTATTTGTTCGTGATGTTGCTGGTGGGCGTTGTGGTTCGTGATCGGAAGTCGATCGACTGGTCGACAGGCAGATTGTGCTGGATTCTTGCCGGCCTGGTGCTCTCCGGTGTCGTGGTGGGTTTCTGGTGGATGGAGGCCAAGGACGCGGTAGCGGCGATGCTCAATACCGTTTATCCGGGCAAGCGTATCGCAGTGCCGGGCGGCACTAACGACCCTTGGTACTTCGCGCGAGGATTTACGAATTTCACGACGCTCTATGCCAATCTCAAGGATGCATCAAATCAAAGCGAGGTTGCGTCGTTCCTTTACCTCACGGTGCCCGCTATTTGCGGCGCAATCGCCAACTGGAAATACCAGCGGAAGAACCGTCCGATCTTCATTGCGCTGATCGCGTTTCTGCTGCTTGCAACCTGGTATCAGTTCATGGGCTTTTCGGTCGGCCTCGCGCAATCGAGTCTATGGGGCCGAACATTCCCAACTCGTGTGGACATTGCAACCGGACTCGCGGCGATTGCGCTGATCGGCACTGCGTTCGCGCGAGACCGGGGCTTAACCGAAGGCGAAACGTCGCCCGGCGAATCGCCCGGCGTAGGCTCGCAGCGGGCCAGGCAGATCGCGGCAATCGTCGTGGCGCTGGCGTGGGCGATGTTCATCTGGATCAGTCTGAAGTCGGCACCCGCGGTCGTTCATGAGCTTCTCAGTCCCGAGGCGCTGCTCGGCTTGCTGGCCGCAGTGACCTGGTGTTCATATCTTCTTGCGGCGCGCTTCGCCACGGCTTTCTTCGTGTCGTTTCTGGCGGTGCTTCTCTTCACGGTGGTTTCCTTCAATCCGTTGGTGGCGCTTTCGGTGCCGTCTGCGGCAAGTGGCCACGCCGTTCGAAACTGTGAAAGCGGGGAAGGCCGCACGCTCGTGATCGGGTCGAATGTTCCGGCGATGACCATGATGGCGTCTGGCTGTCCGGTGCTCAATGGCGTCTGGTATTATCCGCAAATGAAACTGTGGAACGCGCTCGATCCAAAGCGCCAAAACGTATTTTCCTACAACCGCTATCAGCACCTGTTCTTTAAACTGGCTGATCTGAAGGGCTCCGTTGACCCCGTTGTCACCGTTCCGCAGGGTGACGTCATTAGCGTGACGGTCGACGCGCGGCACTTTGACTTTAGTCGGCTTCCGATCGATTACGTGACCGTGAAGTCGAACGAGGCTTTGGACTTGCCGCTCAATCGAACGCTGAAGCCAGCGCCTTCTCTGACCCAGGACTGGCTCAGATTCCAGGTGGTGCGCTAGTTCGGACGAGTAGATGCAGTTCGGAAAGGGCGGCATCACTGAATGATGCCACCAACATCGCTGTTCAAATGACGGAGGTGACCATGTCGGGCTCGGATGAACTCAGTGCACTCATCGCAAGATATCCAGAGGTACGGGATCTAGCTGGCGAGCGAGACCAATTGAAGACGAAGTTGCAAACGTATGTTCCGCACTTCGCTGCGTTGGGTGATATTCCGCCAGGACATTTCTACTCGCCGATACCGTCACTCGACGACGTGCGCAGGGAAGAGGCCAAACTCTTCGACACGATGCTGAAAACGATGCCCGGCGTCGATCTGCGTGAACAGGAACAGCTTCGTCTGCTGGAGCAATTCGCGGATCGTTTTTATAACGACATGCCGTTTCAGACGAATAAGGTCGAGCACCTGCGTTACTACTTCGAAAACCCCATGTTTTCGTATGCCGACGCAATTTCACTCTATTCGATGATTCGTCATTTGAAGCCTCGGCAGATTGTCGAAGTGGGCTCCGGTTTCTCATCGGCGGTTGCGCTCGATACCAACGATCTGTTCTTCGGCGGCCAGATTCACACGACCTTCATCGAACCCTATAACGAACGTCTGCTTTCGCTGATCAATCAGCAGGACAAGGGCACGTCGAAGATTGTGGAATCTCGCGTGCAGGACGTGGATTCGGCCGTGTTTTCGTCACTCGCCGAGAACGATATTCTTTTTATCGATTCCACGCACGTCAGCAAGATCGGCAGCGACGTGAACCGGTTGTTCTTTGAAATTCTGCCCGCGCTGGCCAAGGGCGTGTATATCCATTTTCACGACATTTTCCTGCCGTTCGAATATCCGCCGCAATGGATCTACGAAGGCCGCGCGTGGAACGAAGCCTACGTATTGCGCGCGTTCTTGCAGTACAACCAGGCTTTTGAAGTGATCCTCATGAACGCATTTATGGGAATGCATCACGGTGCGTTTTTCCACGAGAAGATGCCGCTTTTCATGAAAAACACTGGTGGCAGTTTCTGGATCAGGAAGACCGCATAAACGCGACTAGGCAAAGAGAGCGCAGCGCGCCAGCAAAAAATGCCAACAAATCGGTGACGACCCCAGGTGTGGTAACTTTTCCTGTTTTCCTGCTATATACTCTCCGTGCCTTACCAACCGTTGCGTAGGGAGATGCTCATGGAATGCGATTCAAGGCAGCGCCAGCCGGTTCTGGAACACGCAGGCTATTGCCATTGCTGTCGGTCCACAGTCACGTTCCGCTCGGAAAGTGACTGGCTCCGAGACAATTACTATTGCCTCCAGTGCCAGTCGATTCCGAGGAACCGACATCTGCACATGGTGCTGGACTCGAAATTCCCCGGTTGGGAACGCGCCGAAGTCCACGAGTGCTCGCCAGTCAACGACTACACTTCGCGATTTGCGCAGCGCTATACGCGTTCGGTTTACGACCCTTCCATCGAACCGGGTTGCAAGTGCGAAGGCGCGCAGTGTGAAAACATCGAGGCGATGACTTATGCCGACGAAACGTTCGATCTTTTCATTACCGAAGACGTGCTGGAGCACGTCTTCCGGCCAGACCTCGCCATTGCCGAGATCATGAGAGTTCTGCGTCCCGGGGGCGCGCACGTCTTTACTGCGCCAAAGCAGAAATGGATCACGCACACGCGGCAGTGCGCTCAATTAGTGAACGGCGAAGTCAAGCATCTTTACGAGCCGCAGTATCACGCGGCAGCGGACGGCGGGCGCTCGCTCGTCACTTGGGAATACGGTTACGACTTCGAGTTGTTGCTCAGCGAGTGGGCGGGCGATGTGCCTGTCGAAACGCATCGGCTGATGGATCGATCGAAGGGTATCGACGCGGAGTTCAACGAAGTATTCGTGATCCGCAAGCCGTGTCCTGGCGCCTCACATCCGTGGAATCCGCGTGCATTCAGTCCGACATGATCCGAAGCACCGGCACCTTCTGCATGCAGATTGCAACAACCGTGGAAATCGCCAGCGCGGCTGCGCACGCGGCCAGATAGAGACTCCAGACGTGGTTGCTGTACATCATTTGTTGCGAGTGCGAAAAGGAAACCTGTACGAGCAGAAGATGCATGAAATAGATGCTCATGGTTCTCTTCGCGACGGCGGAGACAGCGCTTCGGAAGAGGGCAATTTTGATCCGATCAAATGCGCCCAGAAGCGCGACGAAAGATGCAGCCGAAGCAATGATGACAGTCGGCGACGAATATTCGAAAAAAGCCATTGTCGGAACGCCGTGAGACAGAGCGGACGCGCTCGCTCCGAAAATCGTTACGCCGAGCGCTATCGCGGCAATAAATGCCTGGGTAAAATAATGGTTTTTACGCACGGTAAATGTAGTTTTCAGGTACCAAGTAAACGCATGATGCTCTTACCTGTTCTCGTCTCGGTCGTTCTGCTCGTACGTAATCAAAGTGTGCGTGTAGAAGCACTCGTGACCGAGGCTGCCGCGACGTTAAGTCCATCTCGTTATACACAAATCGACGCTTCCGGAAACGATGGTGGAATAGCAAAGCAGCCAGAAGGGTTGTTACCAATGCGGATTTCGCGTTTACTCTCGGATTTTCGGCATGAAGATCCGAGACGACGTGGGAGCATGGGTGGACGAGGAATTTGAGACTCTGGATTTGGGCGATCCCCGGCGAGACCGGCGCGCGAAGGAACTGGTCAAACGGTTCGCCAGCCGGCCCACGGCCAGCATTCCGGGCGCGTGCGAAGGTTGGGCCGAGACGATGGCGGCATATCGCTTTCTGGGCAATGAGCGCATCGACTGGCGCGACATGATGCAGCCGCATTGGGATCGCACCACGGCGCGCATGGGAGCGTTGCCGGTGGTGCTGTGCATTGCCGATACGACAGAGCTGAACTTTCACGGTCAGGACATCGAAGGGGCCGGCCCGCTCAGTTATGAAGCACAGGTGGGCATGTATCTTCACGCGACTTATGCGGTGACACCGGATCGGGAGCCGCTGGGTGTAATGAACGCATGGATGTGGGCGCGCGAGCCACGTGATGCAAACGGCAGGCGTGGCGGTGTCAGGGAAAGTGCGCGCTGGATCGAAAGCTATGAGATCGTGGCCGAGCAGGCACGGGCCCTGCCTGACACGCGACTGGTGTATGTGGCCGATCGTGAAGGCGACATCGCGGCGCTCATGCAGCGTGCGCAGGAACTGGGCGAACCGGCTGACTGGCTGATCCGCTCCCAGCACAATCGTGCCCTGAAGGACGAAGAAAAGCTGTGGGAAAAGGTACACGCGAGTAACGTGCTCGGCCATATCAGCTTCGTGCTGCCCGGGCGCAGTGGCCAGAAGGCGCGTGAAGTGAAGCAGGAACTGCGTAGCCAGCGCATCAGGCTGCCCGGGCGCGCCGGTGTCACGCTCACCTGCGTCGAGGCGTATGAGGTGGATGCGCCAGCGGGCCTGAAGCCCGTCATCTGGCGTCTTGTGACCAACCGCGAAGCGGGCGATGCGCATGCGCTCATCGAACTCGTTGACTGGTACCGCGCGAGGTGGGAAATAGAAATGCTCTTCAATGTACTGAAAAACGCCTGTCGGGTTGAGGCGCTGCAGCTCTCGCAGATGGAGCGGGTGGAGAAGGCGCTCGTGCTGTACATGGTCGTAGCGTGGCGAATCGCACGGCTCATGCGTCTGGGCAGGACGTGTCCAGAGCTGGACGCGTCACTGTTCTTTGAGACTGACGAGATACATGGCGCTCACGTGCTCTCAAAAAAACCCCGTCCGAAAAAAACACCGACACTGAACCAGATGATACGGATGATTGCGTCACTGGGTGGGTTTCTGGGGCGCAAGAGCGATGGCGAACCGGGCGCGAAGACGCTGTGGATCGGCATGCAGCGAGTCATGGATGCTGTGATCACCATCCAGATCTTGCGCGACGGCTACGACACTTCTGTATAACGAGATGCGTTAAGTCGGCTGGTCTCCGACTACGAACTCATCGTGGTCGATAACGCATCCGAAGACAACAGCGCTGAGGTACTTCGCAATCTCACCTTGGAATCTGGCCAGCCGAACCTGCAAATCTATGTGCTGACCAAGGAAGTGGACGCGGACACGGCTCTCTGGGTTGGCCTTGAAAACGCGCTCGGGGATTACGTGGTCGCGCTAGATCCGTTGCTCGACGATATTTCCCTTCTCGAGTCGATGTTGGAGAAGGCAACGAGCGGAGTCGACATCGTACTGGCTTACAACCGGCAACGGCCGGCGCAGAGCACGATGTACAACCTTGCTCAGACGGCATTCGATCTGCTCTACCGTTCTTCCAGCGGCATGAAATTCGCCCACGAGGCACCCCGGTACCGGCTCGTGAGCAAGCGGATCGTCAACTTCATTCTCCAGCATCCGCAGCCTGCGATTGCGTATCGTCACTTGCCGCTCACCGGCGGCTTTTCATGTACGGACTCCTTTACAGTTCGCCGCCAAAAGAGCTTCGCGAGAAACACCTTCGCGATAGCGTGGATCGTGGCATCCGTCTGCTGGTGTCAACTACCCGCGCGCCAATGCGAATTGTTACCTCATTGTGTCTGTTTGGCGCTGGGGCAAACCTCGTTTACTCGGTGTACGTGGTGTTGATCGGCATTTTCAAGCAGGACGTCGCTCCTGGGTGGGTCAGTATCTCGCTGCAACAATCTGGCATGTTCTTCCTGATTTCCCTCGTGCTCCTGGTTCTGGCTGAATACATTTTGAACATGGCAAGCCTGTCCAGCGAAGGCCCGCTTTATCACGTCGGACAGGAATTCACGAGTGCCAAGATGACGCGGCGCGAAAAACTCAATATCGAAGAAATCGAATTCTCCCCCGAGCGAGCCGCCGGACGGGCGCAGGATGAGCACTGATGTCGACTTCGACATCTCATGATGCCGTCGTCATTGGCGGGGGCTTCTATGGTGCCGTCATTGCGCTTTACCTCGTACGGAAGCGGGGATTCCAACGAGTTTGCCTTTTGGAGCAGGAGGCAGACTTGCTGCAGCGAGCGTCCTATAACAACCAAGCGCGCGTGCATAACGGTTATCACTATCCGCGCAGCTTCACGACGGCCTATCGAAGCCGAATCAATCTGCCCAAGTTCGTTCGCGAGTGGCCGCAAGTCGTGGAATCCGATTTCATCAAGCTGTACGCTATTGCGCGCCGCAACTCAAAAGTCACGTCGCGACAGTTTCAACGCTTTTGTCGCGAGACAGGCGCGTGGCTTGAACGAGCCGCCCCGAAGCTCCAGTCCCTGTTCGAGCCACGCCTGATCGAGGACGTTTTGTCGTTCAGGAGTATGCGTTCGACTCTCAGCGACTCGGCGCCTGGGCACGCCGCGAATTGCTTGAAGCAGGAATCGAAGTCCGTTTGCATACTTGCGCCGAATCGCTCGAGCGCGTTGGCGACAATGGCCTGGCTGTCGTCGCGCGCGAAGCCAACCGCCATTCCTATAAGTTGACGACACGCTACGTCTTCAACTGCACCTATAGTGGGTTGAACCAACTCGGCGGAGATTTCCTCGGTACGCGCGCACGCCTCAAGCACGAGATCACCGAAATGGCGCTATTGGAAGCGCCTCCGGAACTGGAGAACCTGGGTGTTACTGTCATGGACGGTCCGTTTTACTCGATGATGCCGTTCCCCTCACGCCAGCTTCACACGCTCTCCCATGTGCGTTACACGCCTCATTTGCACTGGGACGACGAGCGCGGAGTCGACCCCTATACGCAACTCGCTGCGTACCCTCGTGATACGCGGGTGGATCGCATGGTTCGCGACGTGGCGCGTTATAAGCCGGCAGTCCTCAAAGCGAATTACGTAGACTCTCTGTTCGAAGTCAAAACTATCCTGGCAAAGAACGAGATCGACGATGGTCGACCCATCTTCTTCGAAAAACATCCAGCATTGCATGGCTGCTACTCGGTGCTGGGTGGGAAGATCGACAACATTTACGACGTGCTCGAGAAGCTAGACGCCGAGTCGCTTGTCACCAGTTCGAATCAATCACTTCCGTTTGCGAAACATTCATCATGACCCAAGCGCTCATTGGATCTTCGGGCTTCGTCGGACAAACACTGCTTAGGCAAGGTCAGTTCGATTCGCTCTATCGCTCTATGAATATCGGTACGATCGACGGACAAACTTTCGACGGCGTGACGTGCGCGGGTACGCCTGCGCAGAAGTGGATCGCCAATCGCGAACCGGAAGCCGATCTGCGCAACATCGAAGGTCTGATCGCGCACCTCAAAACAATCCGCTGCGGTCACTTCACGCTGATCAGCACGGTCGACGTGTTCAAACGTCCAATCGGCGTCGATGAGAGTTCGCCCGTTGACGAGGAAGGCCTGCACGCTTACGGCAAGCACCGCCGCTACCTAGAAGAGTTCGTCGAATCGCACTTTCCGGATCGTCTGATCGTGCGCCTTCCGGGTTTAGTAGGGCCTAGGCTGCGAAAGAACGTCATATTCGACTTTCTCAATGACAACAACGTGAATTCGATTGACAGCCGGGACGTGTTCCAGTTTTATCCGATGGTAAATCTCGCTTACGACATCGAAATTGCCCGCCGCGCGAACCTTCGGCTGATCCACCTGACGGCCGAACCGTTGAGCGTGGCCGATCTCTCGTTGCAGGGATTCGGCAGACGCTTCGAACAACTTGTGTCGCAAGCGCCGGCGACATACGACCTGCGCACGCGTCATGCCGCGATCTTTGGTGCTGACGGGAGCTCAGTATAGCAAACGTGAGACTCTGCAGGCCGTCCGCGCGTACGCTCAGTCGGAGCCGCACGTCAGCCAGGCCGGAGCGTAGCTGCCACTATGAGGATTTCAATTTCCAACATCGCGTGGGACCACTCCGAAGACGAATCTCTGGCCGAGCTATTCGCGCGCTACGGCGTGGATGCCATTGATATCGCGCCAACCAAATATTTCTTAGATCCCGCATCGGCCGGTGCCGGGGAAATCGCGCGTGTCAAAGACGCGTGGAGCCGTCGCGGAATCGAGGTGATTGGAATGCAATCGCTGCTGTTCGGCACGGTCGGGCTTAATCTCTTTGGCTCCGCCGAAAGCCGTGAAGCGATGTTGGCGCATCTGCGAGCGATTTGCCACGTCGGGCAAGGACTCGGTGCAACCCGGCTCGTGTTCGGTTCACCTAAAAACCGTAACCGCGGCGATCTGGACAATGACGCGGCGCTAGACATCGCGGTGCCGTTTTTCCGTCGGCTCGGCGAGATCGCAGGCGAAAGCAGTATGATCATCTGCCTTGAGCCGAATCCAACCTGCTACGACTCGAATTTCATGACGACGAGCAAAGAGACTCTGGACGTGGTCCGGCAAGTCGATCACGCAGCGATCCGAATGCAACTGGATACTGGCGCAATGACGATCAATGCCGAGGCTCTGGAAGAAACGGTGCGCGAGTGTGCGTCCGCAATCGGCCACGTGCACGCAAGCGAACCGGCGCTGATTCCGGTCGGCGACGGGCCCTGTGATCACGCAACAATCGCAAGCAGTATTCGCGAGTCCCTTCCCGAGCAGATCGTCACGATCGAAATGGTCGCAACCAAGGACGAATCTCATCACACGAGCATTGAACGGGCCTTGCGAAAAACCATCGCTTGCTACGGCGACACGTCGGCAGAGGCAAGCCAATGAAGTGGATCATTCTTGCGTTAGGCATCGGATCCAATGCCGCGGCGAGCGTCCTGGTAAAGTTCGCAATGCTCACGCCGCGCAAATTTCCTTCCCTGTCTGATCCCCTAGCTGCGCTGACCAACTGGCCTTTCTGGCTCGGACTCGCGTTGTATGGCGCGGCCTTTCTCCTGTACGCCGCCGCATTGGCGCGCTTGCCGCTCAATGTCGCGCACCCCGTGCTGACCTCCGGTGCGATCGCAACCGTTGCACTCAGTTCCGTGCTGATCTTCCGAGAACCTTTCCACTGGACGACCGGCGCGGGCGTTGGCCTGATCGTCATGGGCGTGGCACTTCTCACCATACGTGTTGCCTGACAGACGCAATGAATACTATAACTACATCGCCCGCGCAAACAGATCGCGACAACTGGCAGGTGCCGAGCTTCGAAACGCTCTTCTGGCTCGGGCGGCAGCACAGAGCGTGCGTCATTATTCCTGTCATCAACGAAGGTAATCGCATCCGCAACCTGCTGGCTCGCATCCGCGATCAGAGCAACGCCACGCGCGCCGACATCATCATTGTCGACGGCGGAAGCACTGACGGGTCTCTGGATGAAGCGTATCTGCGTGAACACGCCGTGCGCGGTCTATTGGTGAAAACGGCGCCGGGCAAGCTCAGCGCGCAACTGCGTTGTGCTTATGCGTTCGCGCTCGATGAAGGTTACGAACACATCGTCACCATCGACGGAAACGACAAGGACGATCCGGAGGCAATCCCGCGTTTCATCGACGCGTTGGAAGGCGGGGTCGACTTCGTGCAGGCCTCGCGCTTCCTCGCCGGTGGCATCGCGGAGAACACACCCAGATCACGCGATTTAGCGATCCGGTTCATTCATGCGCCCATCCTCAGCCTGTTCTCGGGCTTCAAGTGGACCGATACGACTCAGGGGTTCCGTGGTTATAGCCGGCGCATGCTTCTGGACAAGAGAATAGCGGCCTTTCGCAATATATTTACAAGCTATGAATTGCTGGTTTACTTGTCCTACCGTGCGCCGAAGCTCGACTTCCGGTGCATCGAGCTTGCGACGACGCGACGTTATCCGAAAGGCGAAGTCCCTACGAAGATCAGCGCGGTAAGGGGCAATATCGACGTTCTCAAAATGCTCTTGCAAGCGTGTTTTGGCGCATATAACGTCTGACCTATAGCTGTTTGCCGCTGTCTGAATGCCGGCAACGGCGCACCCCATCGCAAGTCGACCTAATTAACCGAGCGTTTTCGCCTACGGCTATGGCCGGAGAAGGGTTCTGTCGCGAATGATCTCCACGTCAAAAAAGTACGGCGTCGAATGGCTAGCATTCGGGCTCATTTTCATGATCTTCTTTGCCGAGCCGCGTTTTTCGTGGACGATCGGCTCAGCGGGCAATCTCGAGCAGTGGGTGAACCTGACCAACACGGTCTTTTATGGTAATCAGGATTTCCTGTTCAGCTATGGGCCGCTCTATTGGCTCACGGGCGGCACCACAATAGCGTACGACATTTACACATACTGGATCAGCATCGTCTTCATTAGCGCGGTGCAAGCGTTTTTCTGGGCAATCATCATCTCGCTGAGCTTTCGTAATCGCGGATACATCCTGCTGGGTCTCGCGTATTACCTGTTTTTCGACATGGACCTTGCATTGCGGTGTGCCTACTTCCTATGGCCACTAGCCCTGGTTGCTTATCTGGAATTTCGCGAGAAAGAGCCGTTACGGGTAGACGCGCGCTGGCTGATTTTATTGGGAGCGATCGCCAGCTTTTCACTGTACGTGCGCTTCTTCTACGGCACTTTTGCCATCGTCACTTTCGCCACGTATTACGTGAGCCGTGCTGTCGTTCTGCGACGCGTTCGCGAATTGTTGTTCATTGCGTTGGGCGGCCTTGTCGGCTATGTACTGATCGGGCTACTGATCTTTCACCAGCCGTCGAGCCTGGTCGACTACATCGTCATTAACAACCAATTGAACTTCGGCAACTCGGTCGACATGACTTTGGACGTCGGAAACACGAGTCGCACTTTCATTGCAGCAGCATTGCTGTTGCTCTTTATGAACGTCTTTGTGCTTTGGCGACGACGCGTTCTGTTCCTGACCATCAACGCGCTTGTGATCATCATGTTCAAGGTCGGTTTCAGCCGAACGGATCACTACCTTCCCTATTTCATCGTTCCGGCCGCTGTCACGGCGTGCGTGATGCTTTTTGAAGGGAGTTGGCGCGGAAGGATCATTTTTCTGCTGGCGCTGGGTGCGCTGTACGACATTTCGAGTCACCCCACTTACGTGGGAGCCGCTACCCGCGACAGGATTTTTACTGGCGTCGATCTGTCGGCGCCCTATTGGCAGCGCATGGCGGTTGCTTATAGCCCTTACGTATTGCCGGAATCGGTGCGAAACAGGATTGGCGACTCGTCCGTCGACGTCTATCCCTATAACAACGAATATGCGTTTGCCAACCATCTAAATTACGTTCACAGGCCATTGTTTCAGAACTACATGACGCTGACGCCCAAGCTGGATGGGATGAATAAGAAGTTCTTCGAAAGCGCGGGGCGCCCCAGGTACGTGATATGGGCGGCGGGCATTTTGTGCGGTGAAAAAGACTGCAATCCGTTTGAGGGAGTCGATCGGAAATACGCGCTGAACGAAGATCCGCTGACTGCCAGCGCCTTACTGCTTAACTATCATATTGTCGATCATTTCAACGTCCGGAATGGTATTCCGGCACTCCTGCTGGAAGCAAACGCAAACCAGACGCCGTATTCGGAGCGGCTTCTCTCAACGCAAAAAATGAAGCCTGACCAGTGGTATGCGGTTCCGCAAGCGGGTCCAGGCGTTGTCAAATTGAAGCTGCATTTGCAGTTCACTCTCGCGGGGCGCTTGCGAAACCTTCTGTTCAGGGGCGGCGTGCTCAAAATTCAGTACAAATTGCGCTCAGGCGAGGTCCGGGAAGTGAGAGCAAACGTGTTGAATTCGGCAAGCGGGCTCTGGGTGTCACCGCTTTTAGACAACTTCTCATTTCAGGGACAGCCGGTCCAGTCGATCATGCTGACGTCGAACCCGTTAGATTACATCCGACCAGAATTCGACACTGACTGGGTGCTGGTCCCTATCGACTCTGTGCAACCGGCACAAGTCAAAGCCGATACCTACCAATACGCAACGGAAAGTTGCATTCGGTTTGGAAAATCCTCGTTGCGGCCGCGTTCCCCAGATTCTGCGGGGGGCCGTGCTTTCTCTGCCTATCGATGTGAGCCGCTCGCGTCCATTGCAAACGCTGTGTCCCTCGCGAAACCGAGAAAGAGATCGTGAAGTATCAACAGATACCTTGATAGCAACTTGACACAGCGCGCGGTCAATTGCTTGCATGTTGCGGATGGCATTCGATCTGTTTTCGTTAGCCGCCTCCCCCGCGCCCCCTCGATTTGGCATAAAAATAGAAAACAGACAACCGAAATTCACCTAACACATAGACCGTTGATTGTTTGAATTACGTCTACGTTACATCCTGCCCTTTAATCGACGTCATCGTCTGGTATTTCAGATTGAAGAACCCACAATACGCGGCGAACCACGGCATCAGCACGCGCACGTAGCCTTGCGTGTTGAAACGCCTGAGCGAGCAATAGATCGGCCTTCGAATGTGGCCGAATGCCTTGCCCTCTTTCTTCGCCAACGCCTTCACGCGAAGCAGGAAATCGAGATTTTCGCCGAGTACGATCTGCTCGTTATAGCCGTGACTGCTGTCATAAAGGCGGCGATGCACGTAGCTCTTTCCAAAAGGGCGGCGCAGAAAAACCTTGATGATCTCCAGTACCCAGAACACGAAGAGCGCGCGTGCTTGCGCGACGTCCGGCATGGTGCGGATCGTGCCGGCCACGCTGTTTTTCGCGTGCATCGTATAGGAGATGTCGGATAGAAACGTCGGCGAGACGCGGTTATCTGCGTCGAGAAAAATCAGTGTAGTGCCTTTGGCGACGTGTGCGCCCGAATTACGCGCGCACGAGACACCGGGCTCATATTCGTGAACCAGGCGGAGATTTAACTTGCGCGTGTGACAGGCGAATTCCCAGACAACTTCATTCGTGTTGTCAGAGGAATTATTGTCGACCACCACGACTTCGAAATTGTCTTTACTGACGGTTTGCGCCGCCAGGTCGTGCAACAGGTTTTCAATGTAGCCACTCTCGTTGTGGCAGGGAATGACCACGGAAAATTCGTATGTGGGGGGAGCCGCTAGACCTGAGTGAGCCATGCCGTGTGTCCAGGTATCAGCGTACGCTGCGCTTGATCAACTCGACCAAGGGCATTAGGGGGCGCGGCGCCAGATGACGGCGCAAAATCTCTTTCGACAGCGCTTCGCCATGCGGCGGAGAGCGCAGCACGTCTTTGACGGCGGTCAGAATGCTTTCCTCGCTGCGCGGATTCACGGCGCGCGCGTGCGAACCCATGTGCTCTTTGGTCCATGGCCCTTCGGACAAGACCAGCGGACGTCCGGCCAGCGCGGCCTCCAGCGCGGAAGTGCCGGGCGGCTCCAGCGGAACTTCGAGAAACAGCGCACAGCTTTGCATCGCCGAGCACAGAATTTCCGAGGCCGGCGGCATCTGCGGAATGAAGAGGAAATGCTCCGGCGCGGTAGCGCGACACTCGCTGAAATAGTCTTCGTCGTTCGGATGTCCGATAAAGACCACCGGGATATCCAGATTCTTGAGCGCTTTGATCGCCGTGAGTTGATTCTTGGTCCGGTTCAATACGCCGACCCACAGCACGTATTTGTCGAGCCCGTACATTCTTTTAAAAATTTCCGGATTGGAAACATTAAAGAACTTTGAATTGACTGGAACCGGAATGTGAAGAATCTGTTCGTCTTTGATTGGAACGTATTGACGAATATTTTCTAATTCCGAGCGCGACTTGAAAATGATCCGGTCGGAAAGTAGGAAAAAATTCGCGACGAGTTCACGCTCTTCCGCCCTGGGCGGCGCATTCCACCAGAGGTTCGGCCACAGGAAAATTTTTTTATGCTGCGATCTGGCTCGTTGCAGCATGACGAGGCCGTCCGCCTGGACCGAGAAGTGCAACACGGACGAGTACGACGACAATGGCTTGCTGGATGGGCCATACAGATCCGCGTCGACGCCGAGCACACGCAAACCTTCGATCAAGGTCAGCAGTTCAGTTTCTCCGCCACCAGGATTGAGAAAGGCGCTGTAATACGTAGTGATCAGAAGTCTTGGATTATCCATGCTTATTCACGTGCTTGTGTTCCGCGGGCCGAGCACTGCTCTACTGCGCAAATGACGAACAGACGACGGTGCCGTCATGCTCCGGCGTTGGAGAGCACTATACAGTATCGGGCGCGCACGGCGCCCGGGCGAGGCTTGCGGGCGTTTGCAAGCGAATCGTCGTGCCTCTTTGGCCGGCCCATCCGATTGCGCGAGTTCAGGAATAGTAGGGCGCAGTATGCCGATCCGGCAGACGCGGGAACAGATTGGTGTCGATGATCGGGCAGTTCATCCCGTGCAGGCGAGCCGTAAGATAATGCTCGGAGAGAATCGCGCGGGCCTTTCTTTTGAAGAGCGCGAAGTTCTCCTCATTAGGCGCGCGCGCGCTATGCCAATGAAGCTGATATTCCGGAAATTTTGGGTCTGAATATCCAAAAAGCCAACTGCTGATATAAGCCTTCCAGTTATCGGATATTTTATTCGTCTTTCCCCAGAATGCCTTGTAGCTGGGCGCGAATATTTCCTCTTCCGGCAACGGGAAAGTAAATTTACCAAGCTTCTCGCACACATTGAACGGAATAAAGAAAACGTTGCTTCTGATCCAGCTGGTATATCGAATGCCCATCAATTCGACTTCGCGCGGAAAATCGTCGAGATAACCGATGCACTCCTTCGTCAGGTCATGGCCGTCGAGCAACGGGTGGTCGAAAAAGTCCATATAGCCAACGCCGCCGGCACGATAATTCCGGCGGAAGAACGTGTCGTTTGCGAACAGGATCAGATCGTTCTCGTTGAGATTCAGCTTGCGGCGGGCGAACTCGTAACCGTGGTCCCAGCCGGTGAATTCGCCGAGCGCGTTGTCGCCAGAAATTTCCCACACAGGCTTGCCCGTATTTTCATACGGTTGATCAAGCTTATTGTCGATGATGATTATCTGCAATTCGCTGTCGGGCAGCATTCTGCCGAAGATCTTGCGAATGTGCGAGATCCCCTCGTCAGTAAAGGTGCGTCCATAGACGAGAAACAATGCAATGACACGTCTTGCGCCAACTATCATACTAATTCTCAATCCTGAAAGAGCGAATTTGCTGCGCTTGCGTCAATGGCAGACGCGGGCAAATTTTTCGTCCATTACGATGCGTTATTAAGCCGGCGTGACGGACAGATAACCGCCGTCCACAACCAGATCCTGTGCAGTTATTACGGCGCCGCGATCTGAGGCAAGCAGCGATACGATTTCACCAATATCTTCCGGCCGAGCAAGCTGTCCGATCAGATTTGGAAAGACATTGCGCGACGCAAACTCGTCGAGGCTATTTTCCGACCGCGATGACGCTTCAACAAGCGGTTCGAGAAAGCCTTTCACTTTCTCGGTCATGCACAGACCAGGCGACACGGAGTTCACGGTCACGCCTGAGTTCGCGCATTCGAGCGCGAGGCTGACCGTCAGACTTCGAACCGCTGCCTTAGCTGACGCATATTCTGGGCCCACTGCGAGAGGCTTCGATGCGGCGACGCTCGCGATATTGATGACGCGGCCCCAGCCGCGCTGCTTCATCCCCGGGACAAACGCTTTACAAAGTCCCACCGTGCCCATCACGTTCAGGCGGAAGCACGCCTCCCATTTCTCGTCGCCGGTGTCCCACCACGATTCGTGAGCGCCGCCGCCGCCCGCACAGTTCACCAGCACGTCGATATGAATTCTGGCTTTGGCAAGCTCGGCTACGAGTTCGGCGCGACCGGCCGCCGTGTCGATATCGGCCACGAGCGTCACGATCTCGCCACCGCTTACCTGCGCTTTCAGTTCTGCCGCTCTGTGTCGCGCCTTGTCGGCGTCTCGGGCATGCAGGACCATCCGATGTCCGTCTTTCAGCAGACGTTGGGCGATTGCGAAGCCAAGGTCGCCGGTCGCGCCGGTAACGAGGGCAGTGCGCAGTGAAGGACTCGTCATACGCGGCTCGACATCTTCGTCGCCTCAGTGAAAAGGTTGGACCAGACGCTATCATTGGCTTGTTCCAGCAGATTGAGCGCTCGAGCTTTGCCGGCCGCTTCCTGGCGACGTCGCCAGGTGTCGTCGAAGAGCACTTCCAACACGCTGTGCGCAAACGCGGCAAGTGGCTTGTTGTCGTGGAATACGCCGACGCCCGCCGTGATTTCGTCGATGGCCGTTCCGCTGCGGGCGAGTACCGGCAAGCCGAAATACATGGCTTCGAGCGCTGGAACGCCGAATCCTTCGTGAAGACTCATTGACAGGAGCGCATCGGCCTTGTCGAAACAGAAGAACAGATCGCCGTCGTCCAGCATGCCGGTAAAGTTGACGTGTTCGAGCACGCCAAGCTCGCGCCCGAAGTTGAGCAGATACTTCGAATACTCATAGTTCGGCATCGTCCCGACCACGGTCAACGTAACGTCGGCGCCTAGCGCTCTCGTTTCCGCGAGGACCGACAGCACGTCCTCCAGCCTTTTGTGCGGCACGACACGGCCAACGACCAGCAGATTGCGGGAACGGCGGGCGAAGTCGCGCGGCGCTGGTTCGTACTGGAAGGCCGGCATGTCGGGCAGGACCGGCGGCACTACGGCCACGCTGGTCGCGCCCGTACGTTCTTTCAATTCCTTCGCCGTGCGAGTCGAATTGGCGATCAGAACGTCGAACGCCTTCAGCTTCGGCAACTGCGCGATACCGGCACTGCATAGCTCGGCGGTACGCGGCTCAAACTCGCGCAGCAACTCCGGGTCGGTCATGCCGTGGAAATAGCACAGCTTGCGGCACGGCAGGGCGAGTAATGCGTCGAGATACTCGTCGTAAATCGAGTAGCTGACGAACAGCAGATCGTCGGCCGTAATGCTCGCAAGTAATTGGTCGACGTGACTGATCGTGCGCGCCGACGTGTCGAAGTTCTGGCCGAACAGTTCGACCGGGAGGCCGCTACGCGCCGCCGAACGGCCAACGCCGAAACAGTGGTTGCCTACGGCGTCGCCGCTGAAAATATCCTGCGCGTAAATGAATAGCTTCATCGGTTTTGTATTCCCGCTTCGATTTCCGCCATGCGCGCGGCGTAGCGACGCGACACGGCGTCGATCGAATAATCCTGACACAGACGCTGCCGCCCACTTGCGGCGACGCGCGTGCGCGCATCGACATCTTCAAATGCGCGACGAATCTGCTGCGCGGCCTGATCGACATCCGGATCGCACCAGTATTGGCCTTCGTGGAACAGGTAGTCGCCGGGGCGCAGCGGCACGAGCTCGCCGTCCACGAGGAAGGCGGTGTTGGTGTCGCAGTAGTCGACGTTGCCCGAAAAGTTCGTGACGATCACCGGCTGCCCGAGCAACATGGCTTCCGCGATAACACGCCCAAAACCTTCGCTCCGATGCAGCGAAATGTACGAATCGAGCGACGCCATGAAGTTGATCGAGTCCTGCCGCGACAGCCTTTCCGAAACGATGCGAATGCGCGGGTCGCGCGAGGCGATGTCGCGGATGCGCTTCCAGATCGGGTCGGACTCGCGGATATTCATGCCCTTGATGACGAGCCCGACGCCGCCTATCGACGTATCAAAAGCTTGCTGGAACGCCTGCACGCCCGCGAGCGGGTTTTTGCGCGTGAGCCACGAATTGCCATCGAACATCAGATAGAACAGGAAATCGTTTTCCGGCAAACCGAAACGTCCGCGCACGCGCTGCGTGGGCGCGGGGATGTCGACGGCCATTGGCATGTGATACACGGGCGTGTCCCCCAGCTTGCGGAAGGCCGTCTGGACGAAACGGCTTTGCGCCCAGATTTCGTCCACGAACTGATGCACGCGGCCGAACGCGGTCGGCCACTGGGGCAGTTCCCACGGCCACGCACCGACCTTGTAGGTGGCGCTGTCGATCAGCTTGCGTCCGCCCTCTAACGCGAGACGCATCATCTCCGGCGGCGGCAGGCAAAACACGCTGACCCGGTACTTCGGATCGAGCGTCAGCAGGCGCGTAACGGAGTTATCAACCTTGGCGGGCCCGGCGATCGGCGCATTGATGAACGCGCGCGGGACGGCGGCGAGTTCGAGCGCGTGGCCCATCATGCGCGCATCTTCGGCGAGCCCCAGAATCCCCTGAGGAAATCCGATGATATTCACACCGAACGGAAAGGTGCGATCCACCACGTTCGACTGGACGACGAAGCGCGCGGCCTTCCCATCCGGACCGGCTTCCGGCTCGACTATCGCGTTGCGCAACAGCGAATATTCGTGACGGCCGGCCTGATTCCACCAATGCACCATGCCGCGAACCCCTTCGTATTCGCTGCGGTCGAACGACTGGACCAGATCGTCGCGCTCGTTCCACACGAGCTGCACGAAATACGGCAGCTTGATGCCTTCGATGTAACTGGTCGCCTTGGGCGTGATGAGTTCGTCGTAGAGCGCGTCGGTGGACCACTGGATTTCAGGGTAGTTCGCCTGACCTTCTTCCTGCCACCAGTGAACGAAGGCGAACTGGCCTTTGAACGCGCGGCGGTCCAGATGCGCGTGCAGATCCTGACGCTCCTGCCACACGAGATTCAAGAGATGCGGCAGCGCCAGCGGCGCGGCGCCTTCCACCGTTTCGAGCTTCAGCAGATCGTCGAAGACTTCCCGCGGCGACCAGTCGAGCGTGGGGTATTCCGTCGCGTGTTCCTGCCACCAGCCCAGATAGGCCAATTGACCGCCGAGCGTATGAATTGCGTAGTTTTGCCGCAAGCCTTTACGATGTCGCCAGATCACGCTGAGCATGCGCGGTTGCTCCAGCGTCGCGCCGTCGCTCACTTCCAGCGCCGACAACTCCGCGACGATATTTGTCGCCGACCAGGGCATGCGCGCGTATTCGATTGCGCCATGCGTTTCCCACCAGCGCAAATAGGCGAGGCGGCTGCTCGGCGCGGCGAGATCGAAATCACGCTGCAAGTCGTCGCGGTCCTCGCGAAGCACGTGCAGGAAGTACGGCAGCTCGATCTGCTCGTCCTTGTCCTGCGCGGGCGGGCTTAGCAGCAATTGCATCAGACTCGGACGTTCGAGGCTGCTCGGATTGGTGTGACGAAGCCAGAAGCCGATCGCCTTCGTGAAGCAACTGCACAAGGTTTTGTCGTCGATCGCGGCAAGGGCGGCGTGGTCCTGCTCGCGTAGAACCCACTTGAAATCCGGATAGCAGCGCGCGCCGATAGCTTCCCACCAGAAATAAAGCGCGAGTCGGTCCTGCAACGACCGGTCACCGTATTGTTGCAGTTCAGGCAGAAACTCCAGCAGGAAATAGACGCCGTTGGGGAGCGAAAAATCAACGCTTGCGGACGGGTGTCCAAAACCTTCAAGCCAGTCGGTTCGATGCATCGGATGTTTATCTCTTTATAGGAACGAGTGGCGCCGCAGCGCCAATCGCTCTGCCTGTTTAAAACGAAAGATCAGAGATCAGGTATATCGCCTGTTGCCCGAACCCTACCGCGTGATGATCGACGTAGCGCCGCGCGCCGGCCGTCTTGTAGCGCCACGAGGCGGGCTCTGCGGGCAGCTTGCGAGCGCCGTAGAAAACGTCCTGGCTCCCGATTTGCATATCAGGTGGCGTAACGCGCATCACGAGCGCGTGGCGCGTGCGCTGTGGATCGGACGCGCGCGCTTCGCCGTGCGGCATGTCCGGGTGCCGGATAACGACGTCGCCTTTTCTGACCAGAATGTTTTCTTCGGCAAGTCCTGCCTGTTCGTATTGCTTGCGAAGTTCGGCCTGGTACGCGTTCCAGAGTTCCGGCGATTCCGGATCGATATCGCCACCACCGTGATAAACGGAGCGCAGAATTGCCGCGCGATCGAGTTCCGGTAGCGCGTGCGCCTTTGGGACCAGCGTCAACGGACCATTCTGCCCGTCCATGTCTTCGAGAGCGAACCACACATCCATGTGCAGATGCTCGGGTTCGGTACAGAACTTCGGCGCGTCGCGCTCGGCCGTGCGTGTCGAGCCTTGTTCCGTGTACGAGGACGACACCACCACTGCTTCGCCGAGGAAGTGGTCGGCGATTTCCGCGACGAGCGTGTGTGTCGAAAACAGATTGAACAACTCAGGCAGGCCGCAGTGCAGGTTCGAGAGCGGCGGCAGATAGCCGTGCGGGTTCACATGCCGCGCGCATGCCTCGGCATTCGCTTCCTTGAAGCGAGCGACCGCCGCGCGCGCGGCGTCGCACCTGGCGGGCACGGCGCTAGTGCCGCGCACGACCGTGTAACCCTGATTGACGATGTCGAGGACGTGCAGAAGGGACGGGGAAAATGCCTTTTCGCGGACACCATTATCCCGACCGAATTCCAAGTCGATAAAATTTCTATTGGAAATCACGTTTGCCTCCACGGTCCGCTCGCATCAAAGGCTGGCAACGTCGATCTGTTGAATCTGATAGCCCCTTTTGCTCGCGAATACGCCGAACAGACGTTCGATCGTGTGAGCCAGCGTGCCGTCGAGTTGGCCGGTTTCCAGTTCGAAGCTCTCGCGCTCCAGCTTGAGGTCAAGCAGATCCTGTAACGCATCGGCTCTGAACCAGAACATCGAGCCGGACGGGAAATGGATATTGTAGTTGCCGATCAGCGAGTCTTCGCCGATCTTACCGAGAATCGCGTCGAGCCAACTGATGTTGCCGGCGTGAATTTCAGGCACGGACAGATCGGTGATCGAGCCTTTCGGCGCCAGCAAGCCGACTTCCTTGTTCTGACGGAAATAGTCGATGATTTTTTCGCCGCACTGCTGCGAGCCGGCGAGGCAACCGAGCAGCGACGAGCGCCACGTATCGCCATCGATGCGATGCAGCGAGCGTTTCGTATGCAGCTTGCAGCAATAGTCGTAACCGCGGCTGACCACTTCGCCATAGGCGACCAGGAACGGCCGAATATCGCGGCCAATGTTCTCGACCGGGAGCAGATACGTGTTGAGGCCGCTGTCGATGAATTTTTGCAGATACGCCTGGTCGACACCCTGCTTGAACGTCACGAAGAGATCGGGTTGCCCGATGTTCTTGATGTACGCAATCATGTCGTCGGCGAGGTCTTCGTAGTACAGATGCAGCACGACGGCCGTATTGCTCTTCTTGACGAACTTCGCGTTGTGTTCGTTGTAGAAGTTATCGGCGGCGGTGGGTTTGCGGTAGCCGCGCAGCACGTTTGCGGTTGCGTGCAGGAACGCATAGCCGTGGTAACGGTCCGGTTCCAGATGCGCGCCTTCTGCCCATTCGTTCCACGCGTTGATGAACACGAGGCGCTTGCCTTCTTCGTGCTGCATGGTGGTCTGGCAGGCATCGTTGAGCCACTTCGCGTAGTTTTGCGGTGTGGACTTGACGAACGAGAAGCCCGCGCCCGGCTTGCGCGCTTCGTTGTCCCACGAGGGCATCACGGTCTTGAACGTGAGGTGATCTTCGGACGTGACTTTGCCGAGGCGATTTGCCACTTCCTCGTAGTCGTAGATCTTGCCCTTGTACGTCTTATTCATGATCACGTGCTGTTCGGTGATTTCCTTTGCATGCGACTGATGCGGCGGGAATTCAACAGCGGCGTCGAAACCGAACACGGTCGGGTCGGTGATGTTGAACGACTTGGCTGCGACCAGATAGACGCCGGGCAAGCCCACTTCGAGCGCCCGTGCTCGCCAGCGTTCGGCGGTGGCGCACGCATCGGGCAGCAGCGTGACGCGGTAGACGATCAGCACCGGCTTGCCGTCGACCGTGATATAGCGGTCGTCGCGGAAGGCTTCCACAAGCGAGTCGAAGAAGTTGATGTCGTCTTCGGGGCTGTGGTTCTGCGAGATCAGGAGGTCATCTTCGAGTCCGTCCCAGCGACGTGACCAGTTTTCGTTGGCCCACGACACGCAGAATTTGATGTCGATTTCCTTGTGTTCGAGCAAGTTCTGAAGCGGCTTTTCCAGCAGGCGCTTGCCGCCGAACCAGTAATGATGGAAGCAGAAGCCGGTGATGCCGTAATGCTTGGCCAACTCGGCCTGCTGCTGCATCACTTCGGGAATGCGCAGATCGTAGAAGCCGAGTTCGCCCGGCAGATGCGGCTGGTGATGGCCGACGAACTGCGGCACCGCTTTCGTGACGTTGGTCCACTCGGTGAAGCCCTTGCCCCACCAGAGATCGTTTTCGTGAATCGGATGGAACTGCGGAAGATAAAAGGCGATCGCCTTGATGTTCAACGCGTCTGCGTCGACGAAATCAAGCGCCTTGGGGACGTACCTGACGTTCCATCCCTTAACGCCCTGCGCCTGATCGAACCGATCCTGCATGTATTGATCCACCAGATCAGTTTTGTCTTCGTAAAAGTTCATTCCGTTTCCCTTCGTCACTTCACTAACGTATTGTAGATTTGAGCGAGGCGTGCAGTCGCGTTGGACCACGAATACTCCTTACCCAGGACACTCGCGGCACGCTGGCTTGCATGGTCGTGGCCAGCGCCAGTTTTCTGCAGCGCTTGCGCGATGTGTTGCGCGATGTCGTCGCTGTCGTTCGGGTTCACGTAAGTCGCGTAGTCGCCGAAATACTCGCGGGTCGAGCCTTCGGATGTGACCAGCAGAGGCGTACCCTGCGCGACTGCTTCGAGCGCTGCAAGGCCGGGTGTTTCGAGTGTGCTCGGCAGACAGAAGAGCGAGCAGGCCTGGTAGGCTGAGCGCAGCAACTCGGAATCATGCGGCAGCGGGCCAATATAAGTAGCCTGCGAGCCGGCTTCCTGCATCACGTCGTTAAAATAGGCTTCATCGCGGACGTGCCCTATCAGTAGCAATTTCTGATCCGGATGGGCCTTCATTGCCTGGGCGAGGCGCAACTGATTCTTGCGCGGTTCGATATTGCCGACGTTCAGCACGAACGGCGCGTCGGTGCCAATGTGTTGCCGAAAAAGTTCGGCTTGCGGCCGCTCGAAGAACACGTCATCTACACCGTTGTATACGGTGACGAATTTTTCGCGCGGCAGGTTCAGTACGTGGGCGAGCGAGTCGCACTCGATCTCCGAATTGGCGACTACGCGATCGGCAAGGCCGAGTTGCGCGCGAATCTCGTCGACCGGATAGAGATGCCGGGTTTCTTCCGTGATCCATAAGCTCGACGAAACGACGAGCGGCAAGCCGAGCCGCTTGATGAACGCGCAGAAGTGCGACGACCCGCCGACGCACGAGAAGAAGTGGACGACATCGTGTTCCAGGAACTGCGGCTTCCAGGGGTCGAACAGCTTCACCTCCACGCCATGCTGCGGGAGATGCTTCTCGTAGGCGAGCAATTGAATCTCGCCACCGCCTGGAGTGTGAAAAGCCATCGGATAGGTGGCGAACAACACTTTCATATCAAATGTTCTGACTGTGACCTAGGGTTCAGGATGCCGGCGCTTTGCCGATATCCCCGACGGTGCCGCTGCTCGAGGCGGTCGGGCAAAAATGCTTCTGCGATGCGTTCAACGGCCGGCAGGCGGCAGCGTTTGGATGCTCGAAGAAAAGCTTTCGGCGCCTGGGACGTGTTCTCGTGTTTCTGGCGCGGCCCGTGGCAACGGCTCTGCAAACTTCCGCTGGACAATGCGATAGAGCAGGCCACGGAAAAGCTTCTTGCAGTGCTCGGCGATCGGACAACCCGGAACGATACAGCGGAAATCCGCCGATTTCGGAGTTGGCGTTCGAACGGCCTTACAGCGGCGCACCTGACCCGAACCCGAACCCGATGGTCGAATTTTACCGTATCTCACGATCTGCCCATCTCGTCGTCATGCCCAACAGCCCTTGTCGAACACCGGGAGCGCATCCACGCCGGTCACCCGCACGGCCAAGGGTGACCCGGACGCAGTTGGTGCCAGCTAGTTCTGATGGCGATTTGGGATTCTCGCCCCAACCACGACGATCGCCGCACATTCATAAAATACGGAACACCCGGTAAAGTCATGGTAGCGCCTTACCATCGGGACGAGCGGGCCGCGGCGGAAGTCTCCCGCATACAATATGTTCCCAGTCGGACTTCCGGAAAAGCATCGTCGATGTCAGATTGTATCAAGTCTCATAGGCCTTTCCTGTGCGCTGCAGGCAGGGCAAGCCCAAGTGCCGCGCGCTCCCAGGTCCGAGTGGGGCCGCCCGACGCGCCGGTAAGCCGCACGTGCCGTATCAGCCACATCAACCGCATGAGCCGGCTGGCCGGAGCACGCCGATGACACATAGTGTCTTGATCACAGGCGCCAACGGCTTCGTCGGCAGGGCGCTCTCGCGAGCGCTGCTGCAGCGCGGAGACCGCGTGACCGGCGCGGTGCGCCGCGCGCAAACGGCCGCCGAAGGTGTGCGCGAATGGTTGCTCGACGCGGACGACTTTCAGGGCATCGAACCACGCTGGCCCGTGGGGCTGCACTGCGACGCGGTGATTCATCTGGCGTCCCGTGTGCACGTGATGCATGAGATGATCGCCGACCCGCTGGCCGCTTATCGGGCGACGAATGTCGAAGGCACGCTGCGCGTCGCCGCGGCGGCGCATCGCGCGGGCGCGCGGCGCTTCGTGTTCGTCAGCAGCATCAAGGCGGTTGCGGAAAGCAGCGTCGGCGAGCCGCTGACGGAAACGGACGAGCCCGCGCCGTCCGATCCATATGGCATCTCGAAGCTCGAAGCCGAGCGCGCGTTGCTCGACTACGGCCGCAGGTCGGACCTGGAGATCGTGATCGTGCGGCCGCCGCTGGTCTACGGTCCCGGCGTGCGCGCAAACTTCCTGCAACTGATGAGCGCGCTCGCTAAAGGCGTACCGCTGCCGCTCGGCGCGATTGCCGCGCGCCGCAGTCTGGTGTTCGTCGACAACCTGGCCGACGCGCTCGTGCATTGCGCGACCGATCCGCGCGCGGCGGGCCACACGTTTCACGTCACCGACGGCCGTGATCTGAGCGTGTCCGAGCTGGCGCGCGCGCTGGCGACCCAACTGCACGCGCCGCAGCGTCTCGTGCCGGTGCCGGTCGGCGTGCTGCGCGTCGCTGGACGCTTGACCGGCCGCACGGCGCAGATCGACCGGTTGATCGGCGAGTTGCGGCTCGACAGTTCGCACATCCGCGAACGTCTGGGCTGGTATCCGCCGCACACGGTCGAGCATGGCTTGCTGGAGACCGCCGTTTGGTATCGTGCTACGCACTGAATGCCGCTTGCGCCGCGCATCGAGAAGGGCCTGCGCGCCGGAACCCGGGAATCAACAATCCGCGTATCAAGAATTGCACACAAGAACTGAACTTGCCGCCGATGTCGATCGCTTCACTATCCGCGAATCCGCTTCTCCATCTGCTCCTGTGGGGCGCCGCTGCGTTGGGCGCGTGCGCGGCGATTCTGTGGGCGCTGCTCAGAAGCGGCCTCGCATGGCGTCTTGCCACTGATATCCCCAACGACCGCTCATTGCACACTCGGCCGACACCGCGCGTCGGCGGCTGGGGCATCATGCCGGTGGTCGTCGTGCTGATCTGGCTGCTCGCGCCGTCGCTCTGGCTGCCCGCGCTCGCGGCGGCGCTGCTCGCCGCGCTCTCGCAAATCGACGACCGCCGCGGCCTGCCGGCGCGCGTGCGCTTCGGCGGCCACGCGGCGGCGGTGGCGGCGCTGGTCGCCGTGTATCCGGCCGGGGTGCCCTGGTGGGCGCTGGCGGCGATGGCGGTTCTGCTCGTCTGGCTGGTCAATCTGTACAACTTCATGGACGGCTCGGACGGCCTCGCCGGCGGCATGGCGGTGTTCGGCTTCGGTGGCTATGCGATCGCCGCGTGGCTGCCGGTGGGCGATTCGGCCTACGCGGACCCCGCGCTCGCGCTGGCCGCCGCCGTCGTGGCGGGGGCGGCGGCGGGCTTTCTGCTGTTCAACTTCCACCCTGCGCGGATTTTTCTCGGCGACGCCGGTTCGATCCCGCTCGGCTTCCTTGCCGGCGCGCTCGGGTACTGGGGCTGGCGCGAAGGCGTGTGGCCGGTGTGGTTTCCGGCGCTGTGCTTCGCGCCGTTCATCGGCGACGCCTCGGTGACGTTGCTCAAACGCCTGCTGCGCGGCGAAAAATTTTGGCAAGCGCACCGCGAACACTACTATCAGAGAATGGTGCAGTCGGGCGTGGGACACGCATCGACGGCATGGGTTTGGTATTTGTTCATGGCGGCAGGCATAATGCTTGCTATATGGACACTACAGTTCGCCGTCCTGATTCAATGGCTGGTTGTCGTCGTTTGGGCTGCCGTGCTGGTGGTCGCCGGGCTGTGCATTGATCGCCGCTGGCGGCGCCATGCGTCCCGTTCCGGGCAATCCTGAGGTTCTGCGCAATGAAAAGATTTAAAGCCCGATGGCTTTCGTTCAGTGCGTTTGCGTTCGATTTGTGCGCGGTGGCTCTGGCCTGGTTGCTGGCATACGTGATCCGTTTCAACGGTCCGGTGCCTGCTGACTTCTGGGCGAGCGGCCTGCATGCGCTCGTGTGGGTGCTGCTGATCTACGCCGTGATGTTTCGCAGCTACGGGCTCTATCGCGGCATGTGGGTGTTCGCGAGCTTGCCCGACCTGGTGCGCATCGCGAAGGCGATCGGCGTGGGCGCGCTGGTCGTCGTGATCGGCTCAGCGCTGTTGCAGCCGGCGCCGGTGGTGCCGCGCTCCGTGCTGATCGTTTCGCCGATGCTGCTGTTCCTCGCGATGGGCGGCTCGCGCGCGCTCTATCGCGCGGCCAAGGAGTTCTATCGCTACGGCGGTCTGGTCGGGCAGGGCAAGCCGGTGCTGGTGCTCGGCGCGGGCAATGCCGGCGCGAACCTCGTGCGCGAGCTGAAGCGCTCGGGTGAATGGCGCCTCGCTGGCCTGCTCGACGACGATCAGGTCAAGCAGGGCCGTGAAATCTATGGCTACCGCGTGCTCGGCGCGATCAGCGATCTGCAGAAAATCTCCGCCGAACTGAAAGTCGAGCACGTGATCATCGCCGTGCCGTCGGCGTCGGTGGAAGCGCACCGGCGCATCGCCACGCTGTGCGTGCGGGCGGGCGTGCGGGCCATGACGCTGCCGGCGCTCACGCCGCTGACCGAGGGCCAGGCGTTCCTGTCGCGAGTGCGTCAGATCGATCTCGAAGATCTGCTGGGCCGCGACCCGGTGACGATCGACACGGATCACGTCGAGGCGCTGCTGAAGAACCGCGTCGTGATGGTGACGGGTGCGGGCGGCTCGATCGGTTCCGAGCTGTGCCGGCAGATCCTGCGCTTCGGCCCGGTGCAACTGGTCGCCTTCGACATCTCCGAGTTTTCCATCTATCGGCTGAACGAAGAGTTGCGCGACAAGTATCCGGAAGTGTCGGTGGTGCCGATCATCGGCGACGTGAAAGATTCGCTGCTGCTCGACCAGATGATGGCGCGCTACTGTCCGCACATCGTGTTCCATGCGGCCGCCTACAAGCACGTGCCGCTGATGGAAGAAATCAACACCTGGCAGGCCGTGCGCAACAACGTGCTCGGCACGTATCGCGTGGGGCGCGCGGCGATCCGCCACGACGTCTCTCATTTCGTGCTGATCTCCACCGACAAGGCCGTCAACCCCACCAACGTGATGGGCGCGAGCAAGCGTCTCGCGGAGATGGCCTGCTCGGCGTTGCAGGCGCAGGGCGCGCGGCGCACGCAGTTCGAAACGGTGCGCTTCGGCAATGTGCTGGGCAGCGCCGGCAGCGTGATTCCGAAGTTCCAGGAGCAGATTGCGCGCGGCGGCCCGGTCACGGTCACGCACCCGGAGATCACGCGTTTCTTCATGACGATTCCGGAAGCGTCGCAGCTAGTGTTGCAGGCGTCGAGCATGGGGCGTGGCGGCGAGATCTTCATTCTCGACATGGGCAAGCCGGTGCGCATCGCCGATCTCGCGCACGATCTGATCCGGCTGTACGGCTTCACGGAGGAACAGATTCGCGTGGTGTTCACCGGTCTGCGTCCGGGCGAGAAGCTTTACGAAGAATTGCTGGCGGACGATGAAACGACGACCCGCACGCCGCATCCGAAGTTGCGCATCGCGCGTGCACGCGAAGTGCCGGACAGCCTGATCGACAATCTGCTGCCGTGGCTGATGCAGCATCGCGTGCCGTCCGACGACGAAGTGCGCCGCGACCTGCGCCGCTGGGTGCCTGAATATCAGCCGGCCACCGCCGCCGCACTGCGCAGCGTGACGCCGGCGACGCGGGCGTCCTGAGTCTGCCGGGGGCATGCCCCTCTCGCACCCGGTCCGCAAAAAGGCGCCTGAGGCGCCTTTCTTCATCAGATTAGCTTCGCGAAACCCCGTCCTTTAGGGAGGGGAGCAGTCAAGCCGACAAAGCGCCGTCTCGATGCTTACCGCTTCCCCTTCCTCACCACCATCCACCTCGGCGACTTGAAGCGCACGATGCTCACGTACAGCCACACATAAGTCGCCGCGAACACCACCACGAAGCAGAACAGGTGCAGCGTATGCCGCCAGAACAGTGTCGCCGGCACGACTGCGATCAGGCACAGCAGCCAGGCATGGGATAATCTCGCGCATTGATCCGGTGTACGCGGCTGGGATGGAGCTACCGTTGCCCTGCGACGTGACCTTTCATCGCGACGGCATTATCGATTCGGAAGGGGAATCAGTTGCCACGCCAGATTTTTGCGATGTTCTGGTGCGAGGTTGCACGTCCGCAATCTTGTGACAACGTCGCGTCTGCCTCCCGCGATTTGTCGCCCGTTCAGCATCAATTCCGGAATAGTCTTCTTATCTTGAGGCGGAATTTTCCGTGCTCGTATCCAATCGATACGCTAGGGATCTTGCTGCAGCGAAACATCGCCAGAAGTTTTTTGACTTTTCGCGAAAACTGCACGGCGTACTCGCTCCCCAGCGTGAGGAGCGAGTACGCATCGCATGAGGAGCTGACTGTGTTGGCGTCCAGCAGATTTGCGGGCCCGATGATCAGGGCCGACTGGGTAGTCTTGAGTGACATCGGAGTTTTTGTCATCACACGTCCATTGGTCGCGGGCACGTCTATCGAGGCCTGCATCCGGACAGCCGGACAGCCGGAGCGCCGTGTCGGAGACAGGGAAAGCGGAGACGCGTCCAGGTCCGTTGACAGATGCCGCGCCAGCCGTTCATTTTCCGAGTGCTCTGCTGGCCGAGTTTCGATGTCCAATTGAAGCAGTTGCGATCATCGACGATGAAACGTCCGATTTGACTTCGCAAGTTAAGTGAGCTGCATCATTTCCTTCGTGCCAGGCGCTATGGTGCCCGCGACAAATATCAGCGCTTTGAATCCCGTGCAATGAGTCGGCGTTTACTTGCTGGCTGCCACTGGATACAGGTGCCGGTGCGGCACAATCTAACGAGTGCCGAGCGTTTGAGACAGAAAGATGACGCGGACGGTGTCCAGCTTTTTTATCGACACCCGTTGCCTAGTCGTTCTGTTGGATGTGAAGACTTGTCGCGCCCGATTGCGATGGCGGAAGCGTTGCTTCCGCGAAAGCACGGGCCTCATGGGTAATGCGCGTTCCATAAAAGTAGAGAATGGTTGCAAATGACGGCTGGCCATACGGCGACGGCTCTTACATGTCACGTGCAGTGCGCGAGATGCGAATTTGCGAAATTTGCGCATTTTGGTCAGTCATTCCGATTTTCGCAAATTGGGCCGTTTTGCCAATCAAATCAAGGGGGCGCGGATCTGCGATGGATGGCGCCACATCCTATAACGTGTTAAAAGTTGCGGCAGCTTTTATGGTAAATGTCCAAAGCTTGGAAGCGCTGAGGCCACTTTCTGTCGCCTCGCCAGATGATACAAGTGGGTGAAGTGCTTGACTCTGTCGCTGCTACCAGGCAATGGACGAGTCACGTTGGTCGTGCAAGAGCAACCGGCGGGTGGCCCGTTCACCTGCGTTGTCTCACCCTGCGACGACGTGTGTGCCGGGATCGACTTCGTGACCATACCTCGTTCTCTTCGCTTTTTTTGAAAGACGATGCTTTTCAACCGCCATTCAGTCGCCGCTCGTTCGGGAAGTCGCGTATCGTTGATATCGTGGCTGAGTATCGCGAAAAAGTACCGAGCGTGAAACTATGAACGAACATCGAATTTTCGGACCAAACTTGCAGCGCAGTTGCATCCTTATCGCGGCTTTCTATGAAAGGGGACTCGCTCGGGGCGACTGGACGACACAAGCGGGCGCTGTAGATACACTGGGCGTCAGTCCGGCAGAACTGTCGTTAGCGCTTAAAATGGATGAGCTGCCAGCCACGGTGATCGACTTGTTCAAGGCGCCTGCTGAAATAACACCGTATTCGGTGCGGATTATTCGCGACGTTATTGCACGAGACGGTCTTGAGACAGTGCTTCAGCGAATTGGACAGCATGTTGCCGATGGCAGCAAGCTTTCTATGAGGGCGGTGCTTGCGACTGTAAAAGGACAAGTATCTGCGTCAAAACGCGCGTTGCGCCGGTACCCCAATATTGAAGAAAAAATCCTGAAAGAGACTGAGGATTCGCCGAGAAACATCGCCGATCGGTATCACCTCGGTGTTACCAAAGGACACTGGACCAGTTACAGCGGGTGTGCCCGCGCGCTCAACATTTCTCGAAAGAAGATACGCGATGCCACGCACATCAGCGCGCTTTGGCTCAGCCTGCCAAATCTTTTCCATGAGGCTGAACTGACGTTCGCGGTCGGACGGAAACTTCTTGCGCTTGACAAAGATTGTGCCAGGCAAGTGCTACTGCAGCGCGCAAGGATCATACATTCACGAATGAGGGGCATAGGGGCCACGTCCGAAACTATCCTCCGGGAGTTTAATGGCGAAAACGTCCGCCCATCTGACCTTTCTCGTGTGCGCATCCGGCGGGGAAGGGGAACAAAACGACTCATTATCGAGTGCGACCATGCGGACTTCCTCTTCCAATACCGTCGGGAATTGGAATTCGCAATTCGCAGTGCTCTGAAAAAAATTACTGTTAGCTCCGAGCAGATCGAGTTAAATCGTCTATTGAGCAATCATTCATACTTCAAGACCGCGTTTCCTCGGTTTTCCGTTACCTGACAAGCTGCACGCGGCGCATAGCCTAGGCAGCGGGCATCAGGGCATCCAGCCTTTGAGAGGCCACCGCGCATCAACACCGTCCGGATACTGGGTGACCTCGTCCCGACGGTGCGTCAGCGCTCCCCCGCAATGGAGGATGATCGTCGAGATTTTCTCGCTCAGGCGTTGTATTCGCAGACATGACATCTCCATTGAAGCTCTGCTTCTGAACACTGCTGGTCGCAATCCTCCCGCCGATTCTCCCCAAACCCGCCATCTTCGCGGGCGTCACATTCCTGCCATCCGTTGGACTTCAGTTTGAGTTCCCGCGCGGCACAGCCGTTGCCTTGGTGCCAGGTAACTCGACCAATGGCTACCAGGCTCCAGATCTCCTTTTGTTGCGCCGTTACCTTGACTTCCAACTGCACAAGGCAAGCTCAAGGTATCGAAAACTGCAGCTAACGAAAGGAGAACAGATGGAAAAGGTTAAGGTGCTGCTTTCTTCAGCGGGCGAGGAGGCATTCAATATTGCTGCGCGCCCCGAGGGTCTAACCATGGATTCTAGGCGGCTGGATTGTGATCGCGCCGGATGGATGGCGCAGCGACGTCGGCTATGTTCTCCATTAGCAAAACATGTTGCATCGGTGCTAAAGGCGATGACCGACAGTGCGTTCGTTGTACGCCGTGGAGTTGTGTTGGAACACGCGCCGGGCACACGCAGTCCCGTAACATGGATAGATTGTCTTGCTGTCTCCGCGTTCGGAACGTTTGCCATCGACCGATACGACTGGATGGGCATGGTAAAGAGCTCAATGAATGCTGACGAGCTTCTTTTGCATGAAAAGCTTGGCGTTGTTTCCGTGCAGACATCTCCATTACGAAGGGCAAAGCCCGCGCTGCGACACCTGCGCTTGACACTAGGCGCATACAATTGCCCCGTTGAAAGCATTGCCGTATTTTCTGCCTCGCACTGTGTGCTTGATCCCGCGTTGCCGGAAACCATCCTGCAAGAGGCTGAGCTGTACCATTTCATGCGAACTCGGTTAAAGGGCTATCGCGAAAACCATTCCCAATATCTTGATTCCGACAGAATCTCCGCGCATTTGCAATCGCGTTGTGCGGATTGGGGAAAAAGCTGAAGTTGCCAATTGTTGCTTAGCAGATGACGGGGGACGAGGGGGCTGGAAGTCCCAGTCGATGCGGCACGGACGTTTCGGGCACTCATGTGAAACCAGCAAAATCCGTGTGGCCGCTAGACTCCGGGCCGGGTGAGACGGCTGATGACGGTTCGGCCGCCGTAACACGAGCACGCGGTGAGCGACACCTGCTATTTCGTTGGACGAGGAAAGACCCCCTCTTTTCCTTAGCTTTCTGCGTGGAACGTGGTGCGTAGGGGCGCTATAGTCACCTTACACACCGCGTTTTCAACGCATCGACCGGAACGAATCGTACGATTCATGGAAGGCCTTTTCTCTCGCCATCAGCGACTGATGCTGATCTGGACTCAGAAACCGGCTTGGGATCGTCGAGATTGTCACTTCTTTTTTCACCACCGGAAGGTGGCAGCCTCTTCTGGAAAAACGCTCTTTTCGGATCATTCATCGTCATCGGGCAATGGGCTTTACGAAGAAATCCATCAATCATTTAATAGTGGAGTAGCCATGAAATTAATAGGTGTTGTAGTGTCGTATGAAGATGGGACTGTACTTGCTGATCGTGCTTTACTGAGCCCCGAATCAGCGCAGGTGACGTTGCCGCCACGTTTAACCTCGCTAATAGAGATCCTTGATCAATTCGACCGAAGAAAATCATTCATTGCTGAATGTGGTAGCGTTCGATTCGCGGTAAAGCACGATTCTGGACGCGGGTATTTCATCGATTTCAATGCCGCTGTTCGTCGCGAGACGCTTTTTAACGTCAAGCGCCTCTTTTCTCAGTCCGCTGATCAGCGAAAACTTAACGGGCGATTTGCACATATGCTTAGCGCCTTTGCTTTAATTGGAGCCTGTCTTGAAGTTGCAACCACTCCCGCTCTGAGCGGGAAGTCCCTTGTTGAACCTGTCGCACTTTGCATTTTGTCGATAGCACTTCTCGTTGTTGGGCATCGCTGCTTTGCTATTCAAAGCTTATGAACTTGTGCGCCGCAGTCGGTCGATACCGCAGCGGCGCAGCCGTGCAGATGGAAGGCAGCGGTGTCAGACCAATCAATGGTCGCGATGCCGCGCCTTCATCAGAGGTATTGCGGCGATCCTGCCGCATACTGAGTCTTCGTTGCGATGCGCCAGAGTCTTGTGCGCCATCTTAGGATGGCCGCCAATTATCCGTTGCGGCGAGCCGACGTCGTCTCGCATGGGAGAAATGCCATTGGGCAAAGCGCACGGTATACCCGCGAGAGCGAAGTATCGTCTGGGCCAGTTGGCGACTTGGCCGATACTCATTACCTGTCCGTGCAAAATTCTGTCACGCGGTTTTGAAATCCGACGTGACAGCGACCGGTTGCGTGACAATTTCGCATAATTAATTACCGGCGGCTTTCCCAACGCCCGCACGCTGCCAGCGCCTTCACGACGGCGAACAAACCTGGTCTTTTCTCAGGCATCTCAGCGGGGGCATCCGTCAAATGAACCTCGCGTTCATTCATCTTCAGATGTTGATGAATCATGCGAGCGCCCACCCGTACGACGTCATTTCCAAGACAGTGCAGCAGAGGTGTCTCGATGCTTTTGCCAGACGCCTGGCACCTCGCGTCAACTTAATTTGGCGTCGTGTCTCTTTGTGGGCATTCAGCCCCTTTCCAAGACTTTTCCACTCAAGGGCCTATCCGGTAACGGATCCCACAGCTCAACGCATCATCCGGCCCTTCCCATTATCTCGAAACCCTTGCAAACGCGTGTGGGTAACCCCGGCCCAGCCCGTTTTTCAGACATCCAACGGTGTCCAGATGTGTCACGAGCCATTCGTGACCGGAGGCGTGTTCGCGTATCCCGCGCGCGAACATGGGTTGAGACGCGGGCCGCACTCTGGAGTTAGCCGATGAGCATGATGTCAAAAGCCATACACGAATCAGCAGTAAGCAGCAAAAAGGCGGGCGGTAGCTTTGCAACACAACAGAACAGGCGGTTTGATACGACAGGTCTTTTGCGGTTCGCCAGACAGGTCGGCGAGTTACATTCATCGATCAGCGAGATTCCAGCATGGGTAGTTCATGCGTACGCCCAATACTGCGCAGCGCAGCGCAGGGCAAAGCGGCAGGCACGCTGGCAAATATATTCGCGGCTATTCGAGTCACCTCGCGCTATGCCGGTCGGAACATTGATGACGTCTGCAGCAATAAGGAACTTCAACTGGTTCGGCGAGTAAGGAAAGGAGCAAAGCGGGCCATGAGCCCGACGGAAATTGACGAGTTGCTCGTGCGAGCGAAGAGGATAGACCATGGGCTAACCCACATGATTTCGCTCGCGCTTCATCTGGGCCTGCGACGCAAAGAGGCGTTGATGTGTTCGCCTGATCTAGCGATGTGGCTTGAGGCACTCGAGCGCGGCGATTCCACGCTTTCGCTGATGCGCGGTTCGAAAAACGCAAGACCCCGACACGTACGAGTCATCGAAGGCGAGCGAGCGCAGACAATTGAATCGATACGCTCTGCACTCGCTTACTGTCGCGAACATAATTTGGAATTGATCACCGGCAATGGCAAAACTCTCAAATCGGCAATGAATCGTCTGAAGGCACTGCTGCGGCGTGCCGGGCTCACCGGTCCTACAAGCTTCCATTCTCTTCGCTATACCTATGCGCTCAGGAGTGCGCTGGAGTTGCTGGACGCCGGAGTACCCCCGTATGATGTTCTAGTCCAACTAAGCGAATCGCTCGGCCACGGTCCAACACGCGCCCAGATGATCCTTGGACATTACTGCCAGCCTATCAGGGACAAATTTGAAGGTCATATATCGCTGCACAACGTCGAAGATGATCACCGCCACCCACCGGCCGAATTGCCGCGTGCAGCAGCCCGTCAAGTGGCAAAGCGTCGACATAGCGCGCTAAGTGGCTATCCGATTGGCCGCGCTGGCCCCGCAGACGATGAGGTAGCACTGCACGGCCGCACTTCAGTCGAGAAGCGTCTTCTTAAATCCTAAGGCATTTCTATGTCAGATTCTCTATTCATTCATCAAGTGAGAAATTGCGCCGATAAAATCGGACTCAACGACACGATGCGCATTATCACGATTACCGTTTGGCTTGAAATTGAACACTTTACTTCTCAATATTCGGACACTCCGAATCAGTTTGAAGACCTGAGCGTAGCTTCGGTTGCGCGCTTCATCGAAACTCGTTCAGAGGGGAATCTGGATGTGGAATCGCTACTGTTGGAGATCACCTGCGTCAGGTTGATTTTGCTCGAGTCAGGTTTCTCGCACAACGAGTTGACGCAGCTTAGCGTTCGCGTGATACGGGAACGGCTTGTCAATGACAAAAGCGGTAAATACCGGTTTGCTAAAAGACTTTATGTCTGATTTCAGTAGGTGACGAGGCCTCGGGCCGAGGTCGCGTTGAGCTCCTCGGCGGCGCAAGTGATGGTGAAGATGCAAGATCCAGGCTGTTGGTCGCACGACTGCGAGTGTGTCCGCTTCGTCTGCCATGAGTGAGTGATGTGCAGCAAGCCAGACCGCTAAGTCCATGTCGTGTTTCCGCTGGTTTCGCAACCCGCCTTTTCCCTTCGTCGATGGCGCGCGCAGTCGTGATAAACCCCTGAAAAAGCCGGCGCGTTGCGCCGCATTGATCTTTGACCGGTTAAAAAGGGAAACAGGTATGCATGTTGTCTATGATTATCGATACGTTATTGCCTGCAGCAGTCTGCCGGGCGAATTCAAGCGCGAATTTCGTAAGCTTGCCAGGGGCAAAGTCAACCAGAAGTATGATCGGAGAACTGGCGCCAATTACCCAGTTTCGCCCGAAACACAATGTTATCGCGTGGCGGAACTCCTGGATGGCTTTGAGGCATTGCGCGCTGGTGGCTTCGCTCTGCAAACGCCGTGGAACTTCCAGGGCAAGCATTTAAGCTACCTCATTGCTTGGTGGAGGGCGCAGGAACCAACCTGGTACGATCAGACCAAACTTGTACATTGGCGCCAGTTTCTACTTTGGATCAGAAAGCGCACACTCCTTGCGCTGCTCAATTCGACTGTGCGAGCAGAGGCGTCGTGCGGCCACAAAACACCCGCTCCGGTCGCCGTTGTGCCCGCTCGCGGCGGCGCGACTATCCCCGTGCTCGCATGTGACACGGTTCTGTCGGCGTTGACGGAGCATCGCGGCAATCTGCGAAAGGCGGCGCGTGCGCTTGGTACGACGACGCGTGCCGTGTCTCAGGCCTTCACCGAAGATTCTCCATCGGAAAAACAGCTTCCTTCTGGCATTCGGATTCTCACGTGATCCTTGACTTTGCACAGGACTGCGTACGCTGGCTTTACCGATATCAACACAGGAGAAACCAGTATGCTATTACAACTAATCGCGCTCGGCGCCTTGTTGCTGTGGGCGTATCTGAGCTGCAACAGTAAGTGCTTTTTGAATGACGAAGCCCCCATGGCAGAGACGTTTCCGCCTACGGCGCCCGGCGAGGAAGGAGAGAGGCGGATCTCAGGCGATCTGCACAGGCATCTCGCACGCTTATGCGGCGATGACTGGTTGGTGTTCGATAATCTCATTCTTATTCACGCGCCGGGGAGTGCCTTTCCGACCGCCGAGATAGATCATCTAGTGATCACGCCGTTCGGAATATTCGTTATCGAAACAAAGCATTGGGCTGGCGCGGTCACACGTGATGAAAGCGCCGATATGCTGATGCTCGCGGCGATTGACGGACAGCGGCTCGCGCGCACATCGCCGATGAAGCAGAATGCGGCAAAGGTGCGGTTCCTCAGAGGGTTGCTACCGCCGCGGCTGTGGATCGTCGAAGGTCTCGGCGTCTTCTCGCACGAAGCAGGAACGGTGGATCCAACACTTCCCGCGGCATTGCTTGAGCGTGGCGAACTTTACAGGCATCTGAGGATATGCCAGCAGCGATTTGCACACACAGGAACCGGGCGCTTGCCTGTGCGCACGGTCGCCGACGCAATTCTGCGGCATGCAGACATGCGACCACAGGCCCTCGTCGAACACCGGCAACGCATTCAGGAAGGCCGCACGCGTGGTCAAGGGTGATACGAATTCTCTGTCCTGATCTGGGTTCGGGGCCGCTTCAAAGTGCTGTTGCTGCCAGCTAATCAGGCTGGCGACTCTGGAGTCACGCCCCGATCACGGCGAAGGTGAGCCTTCGGAAGACAGCAAACGGCGGGTATTTATGGTGGAGCGGTTTCTGTCGGGCGTGCTACCTGCGATCACCGCCTCGCTTTCTCACCACCATCCACCTCGGCGACTTGAAGCGCACGATGCTCACGTACAGCCACACATAAGTCGCCGCGAACACCACCACGAAGCAGAACAGGTGCAGCGTATGCCGCCAGAACAGCGTTGCCGGCACGACTGCGATCAGGCACAGCAGCCACAGATACGGCGAAGTCAGCGAATTGCGCCGCGTCAATTCGCGCGCGGTGCGTGCGCCGACCGCCCAGCGCATCAACCGCTTGTACACCAGCATATGCAGATGCACGCCGTCGGGAATGCCCGGCGACATGCCGCGGATGAACTTCTTCCGGTAGATCGAGAAGCAGGTCTCGAAGATCGGATACATGAACAGCAGCACCGGATACCACGCGGATACATCGCGATTGCGCATCACCAGCATGATCGACAGTTCGGCGAGCATGAAGCCGATGAAGTACGCGCCGCCGTCGCCGAGAAAGATCAGACCCGCCGGAAAATTCCAGATGAAGAAGCCGAGCACCGCGCCCATCATCATGAACGACGCGGACAGCACGATCGGATCATGCACCTGGAACGCCACGTACGCGAGCGACGCGAACATCATGAACGCGACCATCGACGCGAGCCCGTTGAAGCCGTCGATGATGTTGATCGCGTTGGCGAGCGCCGCGACGGCCAGCACCGTGACCGCGAACGAGATCGCCGCATAGGAGAGCAGAAAGTCGAACGGCGGCACGCTGATGCGCGTGACCGCGATATCGAGCAGGAAAAAGGCGAGCGCGGCGGCCGCCATCGTGCAGATGAGGCGCACGAGCGGCGACACGCGCTTGGTCAGATCCTCGACCAGACCCGAGCCGAACGCCGGCATGCCGCACGCGATCAGCCCGAGAATGCCGCCCGACACGGCGGGATACGCACGATGCAACTGCACGGCCGACACGATCAGCCCAACCAGAATCCCGGTCCCGCCGATGCGCGGCACCGGACGCACATGGAATTTCTGCACGCCGGCCAGATCGGTGTCGGTGGAGAATTTTTCATGCAGATGCGCATAGCGCACGATCAACAGCGTGATCAGCAGTGAAACGAGAAAGCCGAGCGCAAAACTAAGCATGAACGTGGGCCTGAGCGAAGAAGCCGAATTATACAAACGAAACGCGCGGCTCCCGGAAAGCGGCAGGGATCGCGACATTGCGGCGCAATCATCGGTGAATCCCAGATAGTGAGGTTGGAGGCGCCCGCAAACGCGCGCCAGTCATGGATTTCACCTATGCGGCGCAGCGCTCGCGGGGTCGTTAATCTGGATGCGGCGAAGTGTCAGTCGCGCGCAACAACGCAGCGCGTGCGCTGCCCACCTGTTCGCCGCGGACAGGCAAAGACGTTCCGGAGACCCAATGCTAAATAACATCACAATTCGTGGCGGCCTGACGCTGGTCATCAGCGTATTCGTTGCTTTCCTTCTGACGGTGATCGCTGTCGGGTACGGCGCGCTCAAACTCGCCAACGGCAGCCTCGATGACACGCAGCGCAGCGCGGTGGCGCTGTCGCATCTGAAGGCGAGTTCCGAGAAGCTGCTGCAGGTGCAACTGGCGTTGGGCACCTATCAGACGCTCTTCAGCGTCGGCAAGCAGACCGACGATCTGCTGCCGGCCGCGCACAAGGTGCTGCTCGAATCGAACAAGGATTTCCGCAACTATATGGCCGGCCCGTTCGCGAGCGACGGCGAGCGCAGGCTCGCGCAGAGCGTCGAGCAGGCACGCGCCGCGCTGGTCGACAAGGCGATCGAGCCGGAATTCAAGGCGCTCACCGACTTCGACTTCAACACCTTCCGCAACATCCAGGGCGACACCGCGAACAGCTTCTACGCGACCTATTCGAAGGCGATCGACGCGCTCGAAAACGCGCAGGTCGACAACCAGCACCAGCAAGCCGCCACCGGCGCGCAGCGCTTCCAGCTGGCGACGCTGCTGTTCGTCGCGGTCGGCGTGATCGCGCTCGTGATCGCCGTGGCGGCGCGCATCGCGTTGTCGGCGGCGCTGATCAAGCCGGTCTACGCAACCGTCAAGCACTTCGAGCGCATCGCCGCCGGCGATCTGACGGTCGCCATCAAGGTCAAGTCGCGCAACGAAATGGGCCAGTTGCTGGGCGCGCTGACGAAGATGCGCGACGGCCTCGTCGAGACGGTCGCGAAGGTGCGCGGCAGCACGACCGCGATCACGCGGGGCGCGAACGAAATCGCGTCGGGCAACGCGGATCTGTCCGCGCGCACCGAGCAGCAGGCGGCCGCGCTGCAACAGACCGCCGCGAGCATGGAGCAGTTGTCGGCGACGGTGAAGCAGAACGCGGACAACGCGAAGCAGGCGAACCGGCTCGCGCACGGCGCGCTCGACACGGTCACGCGCGGCGGCACGGTGGTGTCGCGCGTCACCGAAACGATGGACGGGATCAGCGAGTCGTCGCGCAAGGTGACGGAGATCATTGGCATGATCGAGGGGATCGCGTTTCAGACTAACATTCTCGCGTTGAATGCGGCGGTGGAAGCGGCGCGCGCCGGCGAGCAGGGCCGCGGCTTCGCGGTGGTGGCTTCGGAGGTGCGCAGTCTCGCGCAGCGCTCGGGCGCGGCGGCGAAGGAGATCAAGGAGCTGATCGGCGAATCGGCGGCCAAGGTCGAGGAGGGCGCGTCGCTCGTGTCCGACGCGCAGAAGACGATTCACGAAGCGATGAGCGCGGTCGAACGCGTCACGGGCGTGATGAACGAGATCGAGGCTTCCGCGCTCGAGCAGAGCGACGGCATCGAGCAGGTCAACAAGGCGGTCTCGCAGATCGACGAGGTCACGCAGCACAACGCGGCGCTCGTCGAGCAGGCCGCGGCCGCGGCGAAATCGCTGGAAGAGCATGCGGTGGCGTTGCGCGACGCGGTGGCGGTGTTTCAGCTCGACGCGATGGTGGCGTAGGCGGGGCTGTTGCTAGCGCGGCTCAGGTGCGGGGGCGCCGGAGCCGCGTGATAGACGCGTGGACATCGGCCTCGGTCCGGCAATGGCCGCTGCCGTCCATTGCCTTCATGACTCGTACCCAGATAAGCGGCCTTCACCGAGGGATCATTGCGCAATTGCACCGCCGGCCCATGCGCGGCGATCCGGCCATTCTCCAGCACGTAGTTGTCGTCGGCCACATTGAGGGCGGCCGCCGCGAACTGCTCGACCAGCAGCATCGTCACGCCCTGGCGCTTCAGATTCTCGATGCGAAACACCTCTTCGACGAGAATCGGCGCAAGCCCCATCGACGGTTCGTCGAGCAGCACGAGCTCCGGATTCAGCATGATCGCGCGCGCCATCGCCAGCATCTGCTGCTGGCCGCCGGAGAGCGTGCCGGCCAGTTGATGGCGCCGTTCCTTCAGACGTGGAAACAGTTCGATCGCGCGCTCCAGATCGGCGTTCACATCGCCGCGCGGCCGCGCCCACGTGAGGCGCGCAATGGCGCCGAGAATCAGGTTGTCGGGCACGCTCATCGTCGCGAACACGCGCCGTCCTTCCGGCGAATGCGCGAGTCCGAGCCGCGCGATGCGATGGGAGTCGAGTGCGTCGATCCGCGCCGCGCTGGCGCCCACGCCCATCGTGATCTCGCCGGCGCTTGGGCGGATCATGCCGGAGATCGCGCGCATCGTGGTGGTTTTGCCCGCGCCGTTTGAGCCGATCAGCGTGACGACCGACGCCTTGGAAACATCGATTGAATTGCCGTGCATCACCATGCGCGACATGGGCGACCGCTTCATCAATGCCTGGAAGCGCGCGGAGGCGGGTGATGTCGTTGAGGAGCGGCACGTGACGCTCTCCACATGGGAAGAGCCGACCGCGGCGCTCACGCCCAAACGTCTGGAAAAGCATCAAGGCGCTCGATCGGGACTACAAGCGGGTGCACGAAGACGTCACAACGCTTGAAGCGGCCGGGATGATTGTCCGGGAGGGCAACCGGCTGAGCGCGTTTGGGACGCAGTACGGACCGAAATAACCTGTGATTGTGCGCCGCACGATATCAATCCCAAGCAGCGTTTCCCAAATAACGCGTTGACTGACCGTCCGAATGTTTGTAGATTTATGTTAACGTATTTTGTAAAGGATCTGCATATGTCATTCCGAGCCCGTGATGTGGTACCAATTAGCGAGGCCCGCTCACGGTTGACGGAGCTGGCGGAGGATGTGGTCGCAGGTGCGGAGAAGGTGTTGACGAAGAACGGCGCCGCTTTTGTCGCCATTGTCGATGCCAGGAAGCTGGACTACTACCACGACCTCGAAAAGAGAGAGCGGGGTCGACTGCTGATGTTGGCCGATGCCGAGAGGGGCATCAAGGACGCGCTCGAAGGCCGGGTTAAGTCCGAGGAGGAATTCCGCAGATCAATGCAGGAACGTGCTGAACGACGACGTGCCGAATCTCAAAAATGATAATTGTCGACTTTAGTGATAGTTTCGGTGAAGCTTTGGAAGCGCTCGAAGAGTTCATGCTGATGCAAGACGGGGACTCCGCCTTAAGAAGAGTGGAGAACTTACAACAGGAGATCGGCCGATTCATTGACCTTGTCAAGAACCATCCAAGAATTGGCCGATTCGCTGATCTACTCGCTGTAAGCGACACCCAAGCGCGACTTTGGCTTGAGCAGGTCTTGAGATTGGCTACCGCCGCTGGACTGACCGAATTTCGGGAATACGTCCTTCCTTCGCATGTGGTCCTGTATGCGCACTCCGATTCACGTGTGTTGGTTCTGTCCATTCGCCACCAGCGAGAGCTGGGGTATGCGCCGGAATCAGAATAGGACATCAGAGTGACAGCTTGTGCGGCAGGTTCGATGCAGTTTCCGCCACCCGCTCGTAACCTTCGATCCAGCGCAGACTTTCCTTCACGCCGCTGCGCGCGCCTTGCGTGCCCTTGGGCTCACGCGCCCACATCCACGCGTCGAGTACGCCCAGCGGCACGCGCCCGGGCGTCACCGCGTAAGTCGGAGGCAGATACATGCCGCGCTGCGCCTCGTAAGAGAGCGGCCCAAGGCCGGCCGTCTGCCGGCTGTTGAAATTCAGTTCCGTCGTGTCCTGCAGACACAGGACGATCGGGTCTTGCGCGATACGCTGTTCGGTCTGCCGCCAATGCGGCTCCAGAATCGCCCCCCACTCGACCTCATCGTTGTCGACGACGTGATACGCGGCTATCGTCTCACCCCAGCCCTGACAGGCCTGGGGCCCTGCTGCAGGGGCGCGCGGTTTGCGGACTATGCGGCCGGCACTTCCGGCTCCGGTACGCCACCCGACGCGGACGACAGGAGGCGTGGTATTTCTGCGATCGCGCACAAGGCACTCGTGGGGAATCCTAAGGCTGTTAACTTCCGTTTGATCGTGTTATTGCTTGCCGAATGTGAGGACCTTGCCTGCTATT
>NZ_JARESU010000350.1:0-2520 GCF_046027075.1 Paraburkholderia sp. RL18-085-BIA-A
CAGCGTTGGCCTAGTGCACGAGAGCAGCCAACATCTTGCCGAAATCGGCCGGAGCGGACACGGGGCAGTCGTGTCATCACTATGCTCCGTCCACGAGATGATGCGGCGCGACCGCGCCCGTCTGAACTTCAAACGTTAGAGAGCGTGGCCCGGTGTCGCGCCTGGTCATCCGATGGCGTCGTGTCTGGCCGAATTCAACCCGGAAAGGTCAAATGGAGAGTCAGCCGTGACTATGATGCTCACCGCGCCAGTGGCAGTAGTCGATGACGGTGTCGACGTAATCACGGATGACGGCGTCGTGCTGGCTCTGGTCATTCGCGATTCCTACTCGAAGGATGGCGTCAACTTCGTCACACCGCCGGAATTCTCCCAGCAGCTCGCCTATATTGCGCATCCCGCGGGAAGAAAGATCGCCCCGTATGTACACAATGTGCTGGTGAGGGAAGTGAAGCTCACCCAGGAAGTGCTGGTGATGAAGAAGGGGCGGCTGCGAGTCGACTTCTATGGAGCCGACCTTCGCTATGTGACCAGCCGGACTCTTGTGGCGGGCGACGTCGTCCTGTTGTCATCGGGCGGACATGGATTCGAGGTCATCGAGGACGCCGCGTTCATCGAGATCAAGCAAGGCCCTTACATGGGTGATCAGGACAAGGTGAGGTTCGATCCGCGCGGATCGCCGCAATAGCTCGCGCCTTGCCTGAGAGACAGGACGTTCACCATTTTTGGAGACTTATGTGATTCCCGTCAATGTTCCGCTGCTCGATGGAAATGAAGCGCTGTATGTGCAGCAGTGCATATCGAGCGGATGGTTGTCATCGGAAGGCGAGTTCGTCGGAAGATTCGAGCAGGCCATGGCGGAGCGCCTCGACCGACGCCACGCGGTGGCGGTCTCAAACGGCAGCGCGGCACTCGACGTTGCGATCAGCGCCCTGGGGATCGGGCCGGGCGACGAGGTGATACTGCCGACTCACACGATCATCTCCTGTGCGTCAGCGGTGGTGCGCGCCGGCGCCCGGCCGGTGCTCGTCGACTCGGACGCTTTGAGCTGGAACATGGACGTTGGGAGAATCGAGGCGGCCCTGACTGCCCGAACGCGTGCCATCATGGTGGTGCACATATTCGGGTTGCCGACGGACATGGACCCGGTCATGAAACTGGCACGCGAAAACGGTCTGCTTGTCATCGAAGATGCGGCACAGGCGATCGGGCAAACCTATAAAGGCCGTCCTTGTGGCTCCTTCGGAGACATCTCCTGCCTGAGCTTCTATTCGAACAAGCACATCACCACCGGTGAAGGCGGGATGGTCCTGTGCAATGACGAGGCGATATGCGAGCGAGCCAGGAGCCTGCGCAACCTGTGCTTCATGAGTCATCGCCGGTTCGTTCACGAGGAACTGGGCTGGAACTACCGGATGAGTAATCTGCAGGCCGCGGTTGGACTCGCGCAACTGGAGCAACTCGAAGCTCACGTTGCGCGAAAAAAGCGAATGGGCGAGAGATATCAGGAGCTTCTTCGGGATGTGGACGGCCTGGAGTTGCCGCTGGCGTCGTTGCCGTACGCTGCAAACAATTACTGGGTCTTCGGTCTCGTTCTGAAGGATGACGTTTCGGGATGCGCGGATGATGCCAGGGCACGGCTTCACGAATGCGGTGTGGAAACAAGGCCATTTTTCTGGCCAATGCACGAGCAGCCGGTGTTCCAGAAGATGGGCCTGTTCCCGAACGGGAGCTATCCGGTTGCGGAGCGTATGGGCAGGCGCGGCTTCTATTTGCCGAGCGGGCTTGCCCTGAGCTCTGAACAGCAGATTGAAATAGCCGACGCGGTGCAGCGAATGATGGAGCGTGTCTTATGAGTTTCAGCGCATGGTACCCGCAATATCATGATCTTTTCTATTCGGACAAGAATTGCGAAGCTGAAGCGGCATTTGTGACGGGCATGCTGTGTCGGCATGGCGTTGCAGGCGGCGGCCTGATGCAATTTGGTTGTAGAACGGGGCGCCATGCAGTGGAGTTTGCCTCGGCAGGATTCCGGGTCTCGGGCGTCGATCTGAATGCTGATATGGTCGCGCGAGCGGACGCGCGGCGCATTGCGTTACCGAAGGCGGTCGCGCAGCGGCTGAGGTTTCAGCAGGGCGATGCGCGCACGGTTCGCACCGAGGAGGTCTATGACGCGGTGGTGTCGCTGTTCCATGTCGCGAGCTATCAGATCACCAATGCGGAATTCATGGCCATGTGCCACACGGCCGCCATCCATCTGCCACGTTCGGGCATCTTTTTATTCGATTGCTGGTATGGCCCCGGGGTACTCGCCAATCCGCCGAAGGTTCGCGTCAAGCGGGCAACCAGTGACGGGACAGCGATGATCCGCATCGCGGAGCCTACGATGCGACGTGACGAGAATGCGGTGCAGGTCAACTACACGATCATGTTGACTGACTGCAGGACCCAGTCTGTAGAGACAGTAACGGAAACGCGCGTCATGCGTTATATGTTCCGGCCCGAAGTGGAACTGATGCTGGA
>NZ_JARESU010000351.1:0-2506 GCF_046027075.1 Paraburkholderia sp. RL18-085-BIA-A
CTTCGACACCGTTCATCATCGTCTTCTTCTGAAGGGAATCCGCAAGCGGATTGCCGATCAGCGCTTCCTTGCCCTGCTGTGGAAGTTCATCAAAGCCGGGTGCGTCGATCGCGATCTATTCCGTGCCGCGAGTGAAGGCGTTCCTCAGGGCGGTGTCATCTCACCCCTGTTATCCAACATCATGTTGCATGAATTCGATGCTTGGATGGAAAGGAACTACCTGAGCAAGAAGGTGCGCAAGGATCGGTGGGCGTGGAACTTCGCCATTCTCAAACAGCGTCCCATTACTGTGCGAGAAAACCGCCAGTGGAAACCAGCTATTGCCTACTGTCGGTACGCGGATGACTTTGTGATTGTGGTCAAGGGGACTCGCGAACACGCTGAGGCCGTACGCGAAGCGTGCCGTGGGTTCCTAGAAGGCGAACTGAAGCTCACGCTAAATATGGAGAAGACCCATATCACGCATGTGAACGATGGCTTCGTCTTCCTTGGTCACCGAATCATCCGCAAGCGTGGATCACGCGGTCGCATGCGACCTGTAACGACCATTCCGTGGGAGAAGTATCGGTGCTTTGCCGCGAGGCTCGTCAAGCAACTGTCGGGCAACTATGGCATGAACCGGATGGATCTGATGGAGAGCCTGAATCGGCAGATTGCCGGCTGGGCTGCCTTCTATCAATTCACCGACTTTACGGCCACCATGTTCAAAAAGCTGGACCGCACGGTCTTCTGGAAATTCGGCTACTGGCTTGCGCGCAGGTTTCGGCGCGGGTTCAGGTCGCTGATGCGCGATTACATTCGCGCACCAGAACCGGGACAGGCGACGACATGGGTGTTACAAGGCCAGAACAGTCGAGGTTGGTATGGGGCGGTGGCGCTGCGGCGTCTGGTTACCAGCCGGAAAGGTCAATTCAGGTGGCGTTCGCCGTCGGAGAATCCGTACATTCTGTGCGATGAGAAACGCAGCACCATCGAGTCTCGCTACGCCGATGTCGCCTTTGCTATGAGCAACGCTTGAACGGAGAGCCGGATGCACTGAGAGGTGCAAGTCCGGTTGTGTGTCCAGCGAAGGCTGGCGTGTTCAGCAGGAGACAGTCCTGCCGGGGTAGAAGTCAGAAGCCCCGTAGCTTGGATAGCAGGGTGGCGGGAAACCAAGACTCTGAAGCCTATCGACTGGTGTCCCCGGGGGGGATGCGCGAGTCATCGGGCCGTAATGAAGATGAACGTGGAAGTGGCCTCGAAAGTGAAGAGACCCGAAGGCCGAGCCTGCAACCGTGAGGGCGAAGGCAGCATGGATAGCCGAATTCTGACTGATACGGCTATTCCACTTCGGCGGGGTGGAAGCGACGGCACGATGGCAAGGACATGCTGAGCAACTGGAGAAGCCCTCCTCGCCCGGCGCGAAATCGCCGGAGCAAGGTAGGTCCTATAACCGGCGAACCCGGGAAGTGGACCGAAGGCGAGAGGGTGGCGGATGGGTCCGTAGTAGCTGTGAGACCGGGTAACGCTGGTGGAGCGAAGGGGCCCTGCTGTTTGTAGTTTCCTCGACAACACGGGAGGCAAGGACGGGATGACAAAGACGTCCAGCAGTTTGCAGGACCTGAGACGGGGAATATACGTCAAGGCGAAGGCTGAACCGTCCTGGCGTTTCTGGGGTTTGTACGTCCATGTCTGCAAGATGGAAACTTTACGCGAAGCGTATGCGCTGGCCAGAAAGAACAACGGCGCACCGGGTATTGACGGGGTGACGTTCGAGGTCGTCGAGGCGCAAGGCGTAGAGGCATTCCTTGAACAGATACAGGGCGAACTGGTTGGGCGGACCTACAGGCCGCTACGCGCGCGGCGGCAGGAGATACCGAAGGACGGGGGCAAGGTCCGTGTTCTTTCGATTCCTGCTATCCGCGACAGGGTGGTCCAGGGTGCGCTCAAGCTCATACTGGAGCCGATCTTCGAGGCAGACTTCCAACCGGGGTCGTATGGCTATCGTCCGAAGCGTACCGCGCATGAAGCGGTGCATCGGGTGGCGACGGCGATTGTTCAGTGGAAGACCCGCGTCATAGATCTGGATTTACGCGCCTACTTTGACACCGTGCGGCATCATCTGCTGCTCGACAAGGTAGCGCGTCGGGTCAATGATCGGGACGTCATGCATCTGCTGAAGCTGATCCTGACGGCATCGGGTAAACGAGGCGTGCCGCAGGGCGGGGTGATTTCACCCTTACTCAGCAACATCTACCTCACCGAGGTGGACCGGATGCTGGAGCGGGCGAAAGACGCCACGCGTAACGGGAAGTACACCTACGTCGAGTATGCCCGCTTCGCTGACGATCTGGTCGTGCTGATTGATGCTCACCCGCGCCATGACTGGCTGCTGGGGGCGGTAAGCAGACGACTACGGGAGGAGTTTGCCAGACTACAGGTTGAGGTGAATGATGAGAAGAGCCGCACCGTGGATCTGAGATGCAAGGAGAGCTTCGGCTTTCTGGGGTTTGACTTCCGTCAGCTC
>NZ_JARESU010000352.1:0-2475 GCF_046027075.1 Paraburkholderia sp. RL18-085-BIA-A
CCAGGGTGCGCCAGGCGTCGTTTGCTCTCCGGCGATGAAGCCGTCGTTGACCCAGCGGTGTAGCGTAGACGGCGCTGTTCCCAGTACGCGGGCGGCCTGGCGAATGCTGAGCAGTTCGCCGTCGGGAAGCTGCGCCGGTTGTTCGAAGCAGGGAATCTTCCAATGACGCCGCAGGTTACCCACGAGGTTCTGGTTGAAGCGCAAGCCACGCGCGGTCACACGGCCTTGTGTGTTTAGGATGCCCGCGATGGTGGCATCGGGATAGTGCTGCGCCAGTCGACGCACCAGGGCAATCGTGTCTTCGTCGGTACGGATGGTGGCGGGTCGGGAGCGCGGCAACGCAACGTTGCATTCGGTGAGCTTGCCGCCACGCCAACGCAGCTTCAGATGAGCCTGATACTGTTCGCGATGGACGGTAATGGAAACCTCCTCGAGTAGCGTTCGCAGCAACTGTTTCCTGTCGCGCACGGTGAGGGTTGGTGCATGCCACAGGCGCTGGAGATCCTGGCCGATCGCGAGCAGGCTGTGTCGTTCCTGCGCACTCAATGTGCGGGGACGGAGTTGCTCGCGTCGGGCAAGCTCCTGCTGCGCCTGTTCGAGTTCGTACAGTTGCTTCTCCCATTGCGCTTCGAGCCCGCGCGCGACGAGACGGTTCTCGGGATCCACGGCGTGGTAGCGGCGTTCGGCGCGCTGCGCTTCATAGTGCGCCCGTTCAACGGTCAGGCGCCACTGCGCGAGCGCGGCGTCGTGATCCGCTTCAAGACGCTCAGCCGCGCGTACGGCAGCCTCAAGGCCTGCCGGCTCAACCGCACGGAGAAAGGCGTCGGTCACTGCCGCGTCGATTTGCAGGCCGCCGACGTTAAGGCAGTAGACGCCGCGGCTGTTCTCGATCCCTTTGTTCGAGCAATGGTAACCAGGCGTCTGGTTGGTTCCGCGATAGTGCGTTTTTAGTTTGCGGCTGCAGTGGCCACACGTGGCCAGACCCTGCAGCAAGGCGGTGCCTTCTCTCACGGCGCCGCCGGCTTCGTGCGGTCGGGGCTTGGTATTGGTGGCCAGGCGCATTTGATTGGCCTCATAGGTTGCCCAATCGATGTAGCCTTCATGGTGGTCGCGGATGAGAACAGCCCACTGCGACTGGGGCAGTCGTCGCAACCGTGTCTTGAGCACGCCGTGTTCATCGACATAGCGTTCCTGTCGCGTCTTGCCATAGCAGTAGGCGCCAGCATAGACCGGATTGGTGAGCACATTGTAGATCGCGATGTAAGTGGGCGCGACCCAGCGAATCTCCTCAGGTGCGCTGTAGTTGAGTTGCAGAGGAAACGACAGGTTCTCTGCGCGAAACCACAGCCAGACGCGGCGGGCTGTGCCGAATTCGCTAAAGCGGGCGAACACCGCACGCAACGCACTCACAACGGCTTCGTCAGGATGCCGTCGCACTTCGCCTTCAGCCTCGCCCCAAACCATTCCGGTTGGCAGGCCGCGTCGTAGCTCGCCGCGTGCCGCCTTGTTCCGGATGCCGCCGTCGAGACGCGCACGCAGGGTATGCAGCTCGGCCTCACTCATGGTGCCCTTGAGACCGAGCAACAGCCGGTCGTTGAATAGCGCCGGGTTATACACGCCGTCGGCGTCGCCGATAAGCGTGTCGGTCATGGTGCAAAGGTCGAGCAACCGGTACCAGTCAGAATTATTGCGTGCCAGGCGCGACACTTCGAGTCCGAGAATGATGCCGACGTGTCCGAGTGCGACTTCGGCAGTCATGCGCGCGAAGCCGCCGCGGCGCGCCGTGGTGGCCCCCGAAAGCCCCAGATCGTCGTCAACCACGCAGACCTGCTGTTCGGACCAGCCAAGGGCTGTGGCCCGTTGGGCGAGCGCGTACTGGCGTTGCGTCGATTCACGGTTGTTCTCAACCTGGCTGGCGCTGGACTGACGGATATAGACGAACGCGGCGCGTTGCAAATGACAGGGGCTGATCTTGCTGGCGGCGTCACTCATCATCGTTCTCCCTTTGGTTCGGATGGCTTTGTGTCAGGACCTTTGCGATTGCCTGAGCAAGCGCGTCGATCACCGCGTCGCGCGTCGCCTGGTCGAGTTGTTCCCACAGGCTGCCCTCGTCCGACGGCAGGTCCGCTAGCAGCAGGTTCAGTTGCATCGGTTGCATCGTTACTCTCCTGTTCCGTCTGGCGCAGTAAAGCGTCAATGATCAGGCGAGCGTGGAGCAGGTCCGCAAGTGAGCCGATTGCGTCGGCTACCGGAGCGGTGGTCGTGGGAACGTCAGCGGAGCCGACGGCGAAATCGGTCCAATTGACGGGAATCAGTCCGCGTGACTCGTCCGGAAGAATCAGCAGAAGGTGCAACCGACCGGCACGTTGCCGCCGGCTGACGACCTGCAGCCGCAGGCCTTCGAATGGGTGGCCTGCTCGCGTGATGACGACCGATTCAGGAACGTCGTGGAGAGGGGTAGTCTGTCGTGGTTTC
>NZ_JARESU010000353.1:0-2466 GCF_046027075.1 Paraburkholderia sp. RL18-085-BIA-A
GGAACAAAAGCGCCTGAACGACTCGCGCGAGGCGCAAGTACCGTGGAAGAAGTGGGGCCCCTACCTCAGCGAGCGGCAGTGGGGCACGGTGCGCGAAGACTACAGTGACAACGGCGATGCGTGGAACTACTTCACCCATGACCACTCGCGCTCACGCGCCTACAAGTGGGGGGAGGACGGGCTCGGCGGTCTGTGTGACGACCAGCAGCGGCTGTGCTTCGCGCTCGCGCTATGGAACGGGCGCGACGCGATATTGAAGGAGCGCCTCTTCGGCCTCACCAACAGCGAGGGCAATCATGGTGAGGACGTGAAGGAGTATTACTTCTATATCGACAGCACGCCCACGCACTCGTACATGAAGTACCTCTATAAATATCCGCAGCGGGAATATCCGTATCTGGATCTGGTCGAGACCAACCGCAAAAGATCGCGGGAGGAGATGGAATACGAACTGCTCGACACCGGCATCTTCGACGATGACCGCTATTTCGACGTGTTCGTGGAATACGCGAAGGCGGCTCCGGAAGACATCCTCGTGCGGATCACCGTGCACAACCGCGGACCGGAGCCGGCACCGCTGCGGGTCCTGCCGACGCTCTGGTTCCGCAACACATGGTCGTGGGGCGAGGACGACCGCAAGCCGTCCCTGCACGACGCGGGTGCTGGCGTCATCCGGGCCGCACATCATGATCTGGGCGAATACTGGCTCCACTGCGAAGGCGCGCCGCAGACGCTCTTCACCGAAAACGAAAGCAATGCGCAGCGCCTGTGGGATCAGCCCAACGCGTCGCCCTACGTCAAGGATGCGTTCCACGCCTACGTCATCTCGGAACAGCGCGACGCCGTGAATCCCGAGAGAACCGGGACCAAGGCCGCGGCCCATTACGCGTGCGACGTACCCGCCGGCGGCAGCGCGATCATCCGCTTGCGCCTCGCGTCATCCAGACTCGACGACGCCTTCGGGGACTTCGAGCAGATCTTCGATAGCCGCATTGCCGATGCGAACGAATTCTACGAGCGCATCACGCCCAGGTCGCTGACCGAAGACCAGCACCGGGTGCATCGCCAGGCGTTGGCGGGCATGTTGTGGGGCAAGCAGTACTACTACTTCGATCTCGAACTCTGGCTGCGCGAGCATCACAGTCATCCGTTGCTCGACTCCGCGCGGCGCGATGTGCGCAACATGGAGTGGTTCCACATGCTGAACGCCGACGTGATCTCCATGCCGGACAAGTGGGAGTATCCGTGGTACGCGGCCTGGGATCTGGCCTTCCACACGATCGCGCTGGCGCAGGTCGATTTCGATTTTGCGAAGGAGCAGCTGCTGCTGATGCTGCGCAGCCTGTACGTGCACCCGAGCGGCCAGATTCCAGCCTACGAGTGGAACTTCAGCGATGTGAATCCGCCGGTGCATGCGGCCGCCACGCTCTGGCTGTACAAGTATGAGAAAGAACTGGGACGTGCCGACCCGCGTTTCCTGGAGCGCTCGTTTCAGGGGCTGATGCTCAATTTCAACTGGTGGGTGAACCGCAAGGACCCATCGGGCCGCAATGTGTTCGCCGGCGGCTTTCTCGGTCTCGACAATATCGGCGTGTTCGACCGCAGCGCGGAACTCCCGACCGGCGGCTCGCTCGAGCAGGCGGACGGCACGGCATGGATGGCGTTCTACTGCCAGACCATGCTGGAGATGGCGATCAATCTGACTGACTACGACCCGCTCTACGAGGAGGTCGCCTTCAAGTTCGTTCAGCATTTCATGTGGATCGCCTACGCGATGGACCGACGCGGCGAACACGAGGACGAGATGTGGGACGAGCAGGACGGCTTTTTCTATGATCTGCTGCGGCTTCCCGACGGCAAGACGACGCGCCTGAAGATCAGGTCGCTGGTGGGGCTGCTACCGCTGTGCGCGTCGACGGTGTTCGAAGCGCACTCCCTCAAGCGCTATCCGAAGCTGGTGGAGCTGATCGCGCAGTTTCGCAAACGCTACCCCGAACTGATCGCGCAGGTTGCCCCGACCGACACCGGCTTCATCGGCTACAACGAACGCAGGCTTCTGTCGATCCTGAACAAACGCAAGCTCGAACGGGTGCTCGGCTACATGCTCGACGAGAAGGAGTTCCTGGGGCCGCACGGCATCCGTTCGCTCTCCCTGTATCACCTGGACCATCCGTATGTGATTCAGGTCGGCGGCCAGGAGTACAAGGTGCAGTACCTGCCGGCCGAATCGAATACGGGCATGTTCGGCGGCAATTCCAACTGGCGCGGGCCGGTGTGGATGCCGGTCAATTTGCTGATCGTCCGTGCGCTGGTGAACCTGTACACCTTTTTCGGCGATGATTTCAAGGTCGAATGCCCGACCGGCTCCGGGCAGCACATGACGCTCTTCGAAGTGGCGCAGGAGATCGTCCGTCGCCTGACCAGCACGTTCCTGCGCAATGCGGACGGCAAACGGCCGGTCTACGG
>NZ_JARESU010000354.1:0-2456 GCF_046027075.1 Paraburkholderia sp. RL18-085-BIA-A
ACACGACCCAACTCAGCCGATCAACTAGCGCCGATCCGTGTCCGCTTTCCGCGCTAATGCAGACACCTATCAAGCTATGCAGCTTGGCGTTTCGCCTAACTGCGATAAGCACGCATATCGTCGACGATTGGAACAACGGCGAGAGTAAGAAGGACGATCGCAAGAGGAACGGTCGACGCAAAGCCTAGATGTCTAAAGCCTACTGCGCCAGTAAGTCCGCCCACCAGGAACGACAGTAACAGCGATCCGAGAAGCCCCAGTTTCTGTCGATCTCCGCGGACCAGGTTGCCGGGCATTGCCCCGACATTCCAATAAAACAGCTTACCAAGCTCGATGCCAATATCCGTCACAAGACCGGTGACGTGCGTCGTCCGAATTTCCGCCTTTGAAACCTTTGTGATCATAGCGTTCTGCAGTCCCATCACGTAGCAGAGAAGACAGACGGTAGCCGGCACGAACAGCACGCGGTGGGATTCCAGATTCGAGCCGAGAAAACCGAAGAGGAGAAGCAGCGACGCCTCGAGCATCAACGGCATCGCGTATTGGCTCTGCAAGTGCCTACGTCGTCCCCAGTTGATCAGGATCGCCGACGTGGCCGCCCCGACAAGGAACGACAGCAAGGAACTCAATCCCGCCACGGCCACATTGATGTCGCCAAGCACGACGTTATCGGCAAGCGACGACACAATGCCAGACATGTGGGAGGTGTACTGACCCACAGCAAGGAATCCGCCAGCGTTGGCCGCGCCGGCGACGAACGCGAGCGATCGCCCGAGGCGACGATTCGTGACGTCGCTGCGCTCAGGCTTCGTGAAACCGCGAAGATAATTGATGGGCATGCGGATTACCCTCGGTATCGGCGACGTGGCCCAGAAAGGTTGCGAACGAGTTAAGTTAACCGATCCTAACATGAGGCGAAACTGATTCGCTCGGGTCTAGCTCCCTGCGTCGACTCTATCCGGTTGGCGGTCGCCGCATGGTCATGCACGGCTAACAGGAATGGGAATGTCGGCTCATGAATCGATAGCTGACTGCGCCCCTGAAATGCCGACCGTCACTTTGTGGCCGTCTGTTGCCACACGAATGGTCCAGTGATCACATAGTCGCCGCGTCCGGTGCTCGTTTCATGTTCGTCGTCGGCGTCACACTACGGCGCTCGAGATGTGAAAAAGCGACCATCGCGGGTCGGCTTTCTCTTGCCAGTCCTTCCCGGCTGCCGTTCGTGCTGTTGAATGCTCCGGTATTTTCCGGCCGTGGCGTGGTCGGTCGTCGTGACCACCATTCGGGCTTTGTCGGGTGGCGACGTTTCAGCCCATGAGATCAGTCTCTTGTGGCGTCAATCAGAGATTCCGCTTTAGACTGCGCATCCGCATATCGGCTCACTCGCTGTCGGAAACACGGTCAACAATACTGAAGAAAACCATGCGCGCCCAACCCAAACGCTATCTCGTCGCCATCACGGCGCCTGACGGAAAGAGCTTCGAGTTGTTCCCCATGTTGCAGTGGTGCCGTGACAATCCGGGGAAGGCTCCCACGCATCTAGTTATCCGCGGCAAGAACTCTCGGGCGCTGAGGCGCGTGTTCCAGAAAATGGGCTGGTCATCGTTCGAGACCGAAACGGAGGTGCGCCTTACGCCGCCCGGCTCACTCGCAGCAGTGGATGCTCTGCTCGATCAGGCCGAAGAGGCAGAGATTGTCGAAGAGGATGAAGTGGAAGCCGATGACGCCGTCTTCGAGCTCGAGCGCGAATTTCAGGACTTCATCTCGCACAACCTCGAGTCGATTAGCGGCGGCAATAAGCGGCTGAAGCTCTACACGGAAGACGGCGGGCGCGGCACCGAGTACTTCACTGATGTTGGAAGAATCGACATTCTGGCTGTCGACCAAGATGGCGGCCTGGTCGTGTTCGAACTTAAACGTGGAAACGCGCCCGACAGGGCCGTCGGACAGCTAGCGCGTTATATGGGATGGGTAACGATGCATCTTGCAAAGGGGCGACCGGTGCACGGTGTCATTGTCGCGCACGATATCAGCAGGGAACTTCGTTACGCGATAGCTGCATTTCCGAACGTCGAGCTCTTCGAATACCAGATCAACTTTGTGCTCAACAAGATTGAACAGTGGAACAGAGATAGTTCTCTTGTCACTAAAGCACGCATCAACATTACCGTTGCTCGTCCGACATGCCTGCGCCGCCGTAGCGGTTACATGGATATCGCCCGAGCGTCACTTCCTGCCGCCGGCCGCCGTGTGTGAAGCGTAGAACCCATGCCGCCGCGCCAGCATGCGACAGGGTGAAGGTGAGGCCGCCCCCGTCCGACTTTGCGACCGGCGACCCGGCGCGGATCCACTTGCGGATCTGAATGTCGGTGAGGAGGTTGGTGTGGATTTTCGTCATGTCGATCGCACTTCAGAGTAATAGCGCCTCTAGCTACCACTCAGAGGCGCGCTTCCAT
>NZ_JARESU010000355.1:0-2415 GCF_046027075.1 Paraburkholderia sp. RL18-085-BIA-A
CAGCTGGACAGCCCTGAGGTTCTTCGTGCGGCGATAAATCAATGACGCCTTGGTTCGGCGCATCGTGTGCGTACCGTAGGCAGTGTCGTCAAGGCCGATTGACGCGACCCACCGATGAACCAGCCGGGCGTATTGTCGTGTCGACAGGTGGGGAGAGCCGTGAATCCTGCTTTTAAACAGGAAGTCGGTCGCATGCAGCCCGGCATGCCTTATCCACGCTGCCACGCTGTCTCGCGTCTGCTCGGTGATCTCGAATTGCACCGGCCGTTGAGTCTTTTGCTGCATGATCGTCGCGCGACTGGCTACGTGCTCCCCATGGCAAAGATCGCGCACTCGCAGCTTCGCAAGATCACACGCCCGAAGCTTGCTATCGATGGCGAGATTGAACATTGCCAGATCCCGCACTTGGGACGAAAGCCCACAAGAGACACCCAGCTTTCTCTAAAGAGGACGTTCGCGAGCAGCACTCCCAATTGCTTTTATGAAAATAGCGGGTATGCCGACCGTTCGCTGACGGCTTGCCACTCTTAGAGACTGGATGGTCATAGTCGAAAGGATCAATCCCGCGATTACGTCGGCTAAATAATGCCCCCCTGCGTCGGCGTTGAAACGATCATCGTCACATTAAGAAGCATGGCAAGCCCAAAAAGCAATGGGATGCGCCGCAGCGAGTACATGAAGAAAACAGCCAACGCAGTATGAAAGGATGGCATGGACACAAGTCCTTGCGTGTTCGTTAAGTCGAACATCCGCATCGTCCCGTCACGCAATATTGCAAAGTCTGACACAGTTGACGCGGCATTCTGATCAGCAACTTTGAAGTGTACGAACGCACTTGTTGCGGGGAATGGCGTCGAAATAATAAGGAGCAGAATGCTCGACAAAACCAACAAAAAAAAGAAGTCAGACAAGTCTTCGCAGCGACCAGATAACCCTAGAATGAACGGAATTGCAATCAACTGCCACTCTCCGCTCACGTAAGCAAATGCAAGGATTCGTTGCACTTCGTGGTGAGACTGAACCCATCGATATACCGCAGGCCAATCGAAGCCGAGTGCGCGATCGAAGCGCACCAGGCTACTGTCCACGAGCGGCGCATTGATTGAAACACACAGGTACGACAAGATGCAGGTGGACGATACAAAGCATAGAAGTAGAGCGCACCAAGCTACCGTCTCCGAGACTACCGCATAGCGCAACTTTACAGCTATTGGCTCGTAGCGAGGAATGCGCTGTATTGCCCGTAATACCACGACTATGCAAAACAAGATGCCTACTGCTTTGCCTGCAGCCTCAACACCGGCCAATCGTACAGAATGGTTGCTCAAATGGAGCCACGTCACGTCAATGAGCAGGATCAAGCTGACTATGGCCCATCCGTACAGATATCGTCTCCAGAGGGATGGTAGCGATTGTGTAAAACGCAGATCGACATCTTCACTTTCACTTTGACGCATAGATAAGGCCTCGGAAAGGTTGGTTTTGGAGCCGAGGGCTGAATTCAAATAACCAGAATCCGGCAGGTATTAAGGTATTCCTAACGACGAAGAAGCGATACGGCAACAAATCGGCAGATGCCCTTGTAACGGCAAAATGGACCGAACTTTAACGCCGTTGAAAGGACGCCCCAAATGACCGCTCCTGGCCGCATTGAGACCTAGCCATTGTGCGCGGTACCGGACGGCCACCGGCTTGTGTTCCAACTGCCAGCTGACAGCGGTGAAACTCGCGAGTCGCTCCACGAACCGGCCATCGCCGGTGATACCTTTACTTCGCGCGGTCGAAACCTTTGTCTTGCAAGGCTCCGTCGTCCTCGGTCAGTCTCGTGGTCGCGAATTGACATATAACGATGACTGGTGCAGACCAGCGCTGCAACCAGATGATCGAAAAATCGGATGCGTACTCACGCGCCTCAACGTGAAGAGGTGGCTGAATTTGGTTCAGATAAGCAGGGACAGGCCTGAGAGACGAAAGCGATTGGCTACAGCATTTCACGAGAGATCTCGACGCGGGCGTCTTCGGCTGACCGGAACGAAATCACGGGCGCCATCGAAATCCGTGACTTGCGCTACGCGAACGCGAGCACAAAATCGAACCGGGCTGCCTTGCGCCCGCCGTGGTCGTCGATCGTCATCAGCAGTCGGCGACCAAACAGGAAATCGCGAGCGTTGCGCTGCTCGCCCGGAAAGTAAAGTTGGGTCGTGAGGGTGGGCCCGTTGGCCGCTTGCACCGTCACATGGAAGTGTCGTGTACGTCCCGGATACAGACCCGGCACGATGGTCTCGAGGCGATAGCGTCCCTCGCTGTCGGCGAATTGGTGACCGCGCAGCCGGAACCCCTCGACGTCGTATTCCCCGGCGTCATTAGCGTGCCAGAAATCGAGCAAAGCCCCGGACACCGCCCTGCATCGTGTCG
>NZ_JARESU010000356.1:0-2392 GCF_046027075.1 Paraburkholderia sp. RL18-085-BIA-A
GGTGTCGATCAGCGAACGCCCAGCTAGCGTTGAAGACCGCGCGGTACCCGGACACTGGGAAGGTGATCTGCTGTGCGGTAGCGGCAACAGCCAGATCGCAACACTCGTCGAGCGCCAGACACGCTATGTCATGCTGGTGAAGATAGCCAGCAAGGACAGCGAAACGGTCATCAATGCGCTCATCAAACATGCCAGCAAATTGCCGCAGGAACTCTACAAATCACGGACATGGGATCGGGGAACGGAGATGGCTGGGCACAAACGCTTCACCGTGGCTACTGATATTCAGGTCTACTTCTGCGATCCTCAGCACCCTTGGCAACGGGGCTCGAACGAAAACACGAATGGGCTGTTGCGGCAGTACTTTCCCAAAGGCACCGACCTGTCAGTGTATTCGCAGGCCAAACTCAACGCTGTGGCGAGACGCCTTAATGAACGTCCCAGGAAGACTCTGAATTACGAGACGCCCGCCGAACGATTCCAGCAAACTATTGCATCCACCGGTTGAATCCGCCCCAGTTAAGCGGTCACCACGAACAGATTGGCGAATGTCTCTTCTTGGCCGCGTCCTGCCTCATGCAATCGGCATACCCCTCTTCAAGCTCGCTGAAGCACGACGTCTTCGAACCGAAGCTGCTCCAGCAGATCGCCGCGCTCGATCGACCGGACGACCTCGTTAGACAGCCTTGAGGTAGTGGAGCAAAGCCGGGTATGTCATGCAAGTTTCATTACATAAACCTTTCTTTGATGGTACCCTGATGCCTGTCTTTGGGGAGTAGCCGGCTTCTACCCAGAAGCGCCTGCGTCAACATTCTCGGTCGCACTGACCGTGGTGCAGGTAGCCCTTTGGTTGGCAAGACCATCGACACACCACGCGACCGGTCGGGCGCGGCGGTGTGTCGCGGTTTTCCGCCCGACTACGAGCCACTTCTCTTATGAATCCCGTCGCAACGCTTTTCCTTGCTTTTGCAATGTCGACCGATGCCTTTGCAGCAGCAATTGGCAAAGGGGCCACTCTTCATCGCCCTAGCTGGCGCGAAGCTCTGCGGACCGGCGTCATCTTCGGTGTCATCGAAGCGTTGACGCCTTTGATTGGCTGGTTCCTCGGGCGAGCCGCTGCCCAATATGTCTCCGCCTGGGATCACTGGATCGCGTTCACACTGCTTTTTGTTCTCGGGGCCCGCATGGTCTTCAACAGCTTTTCCGTCAGGGAAGCCGAGGAGACGAAACCGGTCGCTCATTCGTTCTGGTTGCTCGCGCTGACCGGCTTTGCCACAAGCATTGATGCGATGGCGGTTGGCGCTGGCCTTGCCTTTGTGAACGTCAACATCTATTCCACTGCAGCTGCAATCGGGCTTGCCACAACCCTCATGGTCACGATCGGTGTCCTACTTGGCCGTGTCATTGGTCACGTCGTAGGAAGGCGCGCAGAACTGGCGGGCGGTGTCGTGCTCGTCGGCATTGGTTGCGCGATCCTGGCCGAGCATCTGCAGCTGTTCTGAAGATCCTCCCGCTTCAAGCGAGTGCATAAATATTTATTCATAGCTACGTTATCGGCCCGCAATATCGCCTTTGCTATCTTGTCATCGAACCGATTTGAGAAAGTCCGTCCTCACGATGACACATGGGACGGTCTTCGTAACAACCTGCGCTACTCGCACCGAGAAAGGATGACCGGACCATGACGTATCACGACGAGATGCCCGCACATGTGGCATCTCCCAATGGCGTGGGCACAACACTGCCTTCATCCCGGCGCACCGCCCTGAAGTACGCGCTGTGGTTGGCGGCGTTCGTATCTCTGCTGTCCGGTCTCATACCCATGACGGCAGAGGCTGCCGCCGAGAAAGGATCTGGACCTGCCATTGTCAATGTCGTTACGTTTGCGGTGCCACCCGCAGGAATGGCCCGCTTCCTCAGAATCAGCGAGGAAAACAGCCGAACCTCGCGCAAGGAAGAAGCGGGCTGTATAGGTTTCGATGTGCTGTTGCCAAAAGGCGAGCCCAATAGCGTGATGCTGATCGAGACATACCGGGATGAGGCCGCCTATAAGGCTCATCGGGTGACACCTCATTTCCTGGCTTTCGTGAAGAGTGCTCATGAGATAGGAGTAAAGCGGTCTGCTCGCGTTGCCAGCCGCTACTATCCGACCTGATTACACGATGAGGTTTCCGTTTGCGCGGACCGGTGCCGCGCTCGCGACGCGGTTCGACGACCTCTATGTACAGCAACGGCGGCTGTGAGTACGGCTGCGCCAAAAGGCGCGACAAGCGTCTCGAGATGCGGTGTCACGACATGATCGTCCGCAATTCGAAGAGAATCAGTCATTTGCTTGCGTGGCGCGAATGCCCCTTCCTGGCCGACTAGCGCCGAATGTGTCGGCGCTAGTCGG
>NZ_JARESU010000357.1:0-2366 GCF_046027075.1 Paraburkholderia sp. RL18-085-BIA-A
CGAAAAGCTTGCGGAACTCGGCATCGTGTTCTGTTCATTCTCGGATGCCGTGCAGCATCATCCCGAGCTGGTGCAGAAGTATCTCGGCTCGGTGGTGCCGCATACCGACAATTTCTTTGCTGGGCTGAATTCCGCCGTGTTCAGCGACGGCTCGTTCTGCTACATCCCGGCGGGCGTGCGCTGCCCGATGGAGCTGTCGACCTACTTCCGCATCAACGCGCAGAACACCGGGCAGTTCGAGCGCACACTGATCATCGCGGACAAGGGTGCGTATGTGAGCTACCTGGAAGGCTGCACTGCACCGATGCGCGACGAAAATCAGCTGCATGCCGCGGTGGTCGAGCTGATTGCGCTGGAAGGGGCACAGATCCGCTATTCGACCGTGCAGAACTGGTATCCGGGCGACGCATCGGGCAAGGGCGGCATCTACAACTTCGTGACCAAGCGTGGCGATTGCCGCGAGGCGAATTCGAAGATTTCGTGGACTCAGGTCGAAACGGGTTCGGCGATCACGTGGAAGTACCCGAGCGTGATCCTGCAGGGCGATAACTCGGTCGGTGAATTCTATTCGGTGGCGCTGACCAACCACTATCAACAGGCCGATACCGGGACGAAGATGATTCACCTCGGTCGCAATACGCGCAGCACGATTCTGTCGAAAGGCATTTCAGCGGGCCGCGGAAAGAATGCGTATCGCGGCCTCGTGAAGGTCGGCCGTGCGGCTGAAGGTGCGCGCAATTACACACAGTGCGATTCGCTGTTGCTCGGCGACCGTTGCAGCGCACACACATTCCCCTATATCGAGGTCAAGAACCCGACCGCGAAGGTCGAGCACGAAGCCTCGACATCACGCATCGGCGAAGACCAGCTGTTCTATTGCCGGCAGCGCGGTCTGTCTGCGGAAGATGCGGTGTCGATGATTGTAAACGGCTTCTGCAAGGAAGTCTTCAAGGAGTTGCCGATGGAGTTCGCTGTCGAGGCGCAGAAGCTGCTCGGTGTCAGCCTGGAGGGCAGTGTGGGCTAACCGTTAGCACCTGGCCCACGGCGATTCGCGAGGGATTGGAACCATGCTTGAAATCAGCAATCTGCAAGTCGAAGTCGACGGCAAGAAAATTCTGCGCGGCATCGAGCTGAGCGTGAAGACCGGCCAGGTGCACGCGATCATGGGCCCGAACGGCTCGGGCAAGAGCACGCTTGCCCACGTGCTGGCAGGGCGCGAGGACGTTGTCGTCACCGGCGGCACGGTCTCGTATCTCGGTCGCGATCTGCTGGCGCTCGCGCCTGAAGAGCGTGCGCACGAAGGACTGTTTCTCGCGTTCCAGTATCCCGTTGAGATACCCGGTGTGAGCAATGTTTATCTGCTGAAGGCAGCGTTGAACGCGCAGCGCCGGCATCGTGGCGAGCCGGAACTCGACGCGATGGAATTTCTGCAACTGGTCAAGGACAGAATGATGCTGATGCAGATGGACGAGACTCTACTGTATCGCGCAGTCAACGAAGGCTTTTCCGGAGGAGAAAAGAAGCGCAACGAGATCCTGCAGATGGTGGTGCTGGAGCCCCGGCTCGCCATTCTTGACGAAACGGATTCCGGACTCGACATCGATGCGCTGCAGATCGTCGCGCAGGGCGTCAACCGCATGCGCAGTCCAGAACGGGCGATCGTGCTGGTCACGCACTATCAGCGCCTGCTGGATTACGTCGTGCCGGATCGCGTGCATGTGCTGGCGAACGGCCGGATCGTGAAGTCGGGGTCGCGTGAACTGGCCCTGGAGCTGGAACGCAAGGGCTATGGCTGGATTGAGGATGAGGCCATGCAATCGGCCAGTGTAGCCAGTGCAGTGAGTGCGGGACATCCATGAAAAACGAATCTCTCGATCATTTCCACCAGGCTTTTGGACAACTCGCGAAGACGTTGCCCGGCGCCGAGTTGCCGTGGCTCCGCACCGCGCGCCGAAGCGCCTTCGAACAGTTCGACGCGCTCGGTTTTCCGACCACACGCCACGAAGACTGGAAGTACACGAACGTGTCGGCGATCGGCAAGCGTCCCTGGCATTTCGCGCCACAACGCACCGGCTGCCTCGACGATGACGACGTGCGACGCATCGTCGATGAACTCGTGCTGGACCCGGCTGGCCATCGACTGGTATTCGTCAACGGTCGCCATGTGCCGCGGCTGTCGAGACTGAATAGCTTGCCGCATGATGTGTTTGTGGGCTCGCTCACGCGGGCGTTGAGAGAAATGCCGCAACGACTCGAAGCGGCGATCGCCTCGCAGACGTATGCCGACGGCTTCACCGCGCTCAACACGGCGTTTCTGACCGATGGATTTGCCGTCGTGCTACCGCCTGGTGAGGTCATTGATCAAC
>NZ_JARESU010000358.1:0-2237 GCF_046027075.1 Paraburkholderia sp. RL18-085-BIA-A
GCGAACCCGATATACATCGGCAGCACTGCAGCCAGATCAGGCTGGCGCCGTAGCGTGGCGATATCGAGTAGCGTCTGGAACGGCCGGACCAAAAACCGTGGCGCATCGGTATAGGTCAGTATGGCGGTGTGGATGTGCAGCGCGAGCATCGCCAGGCCGCAAAGCAGCATTAGAGCGGCCGTCAGGAGATAGCCACGATAAATTTCCCAACTGCGTTTAAGGAAGCGGCGATGCGCGTGCGCTGTGCCACCGCTCGCTGACATCGCGCAATAAGCGGCGGCGCTCGCATAGCCGCCGAGAAAGACGAAGACCTCGGCCGCGTCGCAAAATGCATAGGTATGCAGTGTCAGATGCGAGAGCGCACTGTGCGAGACGTGGTCGAGTGTAATCACGATCAGCGCCAGGCCGCGCAGGAAATCGACGCTCGTTGAACGAGCGGGATTTCGACTCATGGTGAAACTCCGCTTGATGCTGTGTGGACGTGACGGTTGAGGCCGCGGAGATTGCGCCGGGCCGGCCGAGCAGCCGCCAAGGGTGTTCACGAATCGGCTTCGTGTCGGGCTTTGTCGTTTCCGAACCCTATCTCACCGCCTGAGCCGCGTCAGTCGGCGCAGTCCTCTTTGATCGGGCAGGGATAGGCTTCGGGCCTGAAGGCTTGCCACTCGGGAATCACAGGTGCCCAATCGTCGAGGGCGGAAAAGTCTTCGATGTGTGTGGATTCGTTCATGATGATTTTCCAGTGTGTGCGATCGGGCCAACCGCGGGTATTACGGGCGGCCAAAGTCAATCTGATAGCGTTGAAAACAACTCTAGGCGGCGCTGTCAACTTGCCAAACTTCGTCGATGAAGATGCATGAGGGACTGCGGCTTAGAAAGAATTCGACAGAGTTTGGGCGACGTTGGTAAATTCACGCCATGCGACGAACCGGGCCGCGAGGTGTTTGCGATAAAGAGAAGCACGCATCAGATGTCGTTTCAGTGCGAAGTGCTGCGCGGATCGGACCGAAGCTCGACAGGAAGGCCTGCGTGCGCTTCGGGTCGCGAAAGCCACGCACGCCCCGAAGGAAGTCCCCTTGGGGGATGCGCCGCTCGCGCCCCCGCGTGGGCTGATGGCTGTTCTCCGCACGGTTGTTGACACGAGCCGCAGCCTTGACGAACACGTGTCTCACGTTGACCAACTCCGGAATGTCGGCTTTCGCTGCCGGATAGCTGCGCAATTGATCCGTGACGATCTTGCGTGGCACCGGGTTGCAGCGCAGCAAACGCTTGAAGAATCGTTTGGCGGCGGTCTTGTCGCGCCGCTGTTGCAGCAAGAAGTCGAACTCGACGCCGTGCTCGTCGACTGCACGCCAAAGCAGGTACGGTTCGCCACGCAGGGTGACGAACATTTCGTCGAGGTGCCACGTGCTACCCGGCTTGCGGCGTGCCGCTTTCACCCGATGGGCGAAGCCCGCGCCGAATTTCTCGCACCAGCGGCGAATCATCTCGTAGCTGACCGTCACGCGGCGCTCGAACAACAACTCTTCGATGTCGCGCAGGCTGAGCTGGAACCGGAAGTACCACCGCACCGCATGGCTGATGACCGTCGCTGGGAACCGGTGGCCGTGATAAAGCGATTTCGTCTTCGCAATCCCACTATGTTACGCGAACACCTCCGCTAACGTGACAGCGCCCGCGCATTCAATGGTGAGCGTAGATCGGATCCGCGTCGTTCGATGCGAGCAGCGCGCCGGCCTGCGAAGCGCCCGTCGTCACGCCGCCAAGTGACGACGCCTCGGGCGTTTGGCTGTGCGCCGCGATCTTCGCCTCGGCCGTCTGAAGGTCGGCGGGATAGTACGGATCGGTCGCTGCTGGACGATATCCAGCTTGTTCGACCAGGACAAGATCGGCTTGCACCTGGGCGCGGGTCACCGGCGCATTGGCGGTTTGGGCAAACGCGAATGCAGGCGCACTCAGCGCGCAGGCAATCAGTACGGCCTTGATCAGTGCTTTCATGATGGTTCCCCTTCGAGAGCGTAGTGGCCGCATTCACCATGAACGAGACCTCGAGCCTCTCCATCGGCGTCGATGAAGAGTTGCCTTCATTCTCGGCAGCGGCGCCTGTCCCGATGCTGACCCGCCCGTTACAAGATCGTTATCATTTCCGGCCGCGGGGCGCCCCTGCTGCCACTAGCGACCGTCGCGCCGACTTATAATTTGCCGGTCAGTCACCCGATTACGCACCATACGGCTCTGTC
>NZ_JARESU010000359.1:0-2189 GCF_046027075.1 Paraburkholderia sp. RL18-085-BIA-A
TTATTAAAGCGATTTTCGGAATGTTGTACAGTGTCCCGAGTCCTTATTTGCGTTGTGTACTAACGTGGGTTGCAGGGTTCGCAGATGCGCGTACCTTGAGGTGCGGCAGGTCCATACATGATGTCTAGCGCGACGTGAACGGCGGCTTCCGCAACGTACAACGGCCATTCATCTCTTCGAGCCAGTCGGCAAGTTCTCGGCCGAAGTGGTCGTCGGTCCATCAACAAGTCAACGGCCGATATAGGTTATTCAACTGGAATCGACGAGCAGTTCGAGCGGACCGCCGCTTTGACCGTCAAATAACGGCAGTGAACGAACCATCTCTGCGGATCCGCAAATTCGAGCGGACGTTTCGAATGCGGCCGGGAATGGACGGTCACGTCGTTCATAATCAGCTATCGATTTGGTAGCTCAGGCGACACTTCCTTTGGCTTCGTCCCTTATCGAACGACTATGGAGAAGATCGCCGGGAGGCATTTACTTGCTCATGCCACCGGCAGACCGTCGTTCTCACCGGGCGGGGGGCTTTGTTCAGCAGGGTCCTTGCGCGGCGACCGTGGGTCCGGTAGAAAGAGCTCAGTGATCTATCCGACTGGCGAGCCTTCATGCCTTACAAGGCGAGACTGAAGACTGGCGAACCGCGCAAACGGCCAAAACCGGCCCATGCTGTAACGAACGCGCACGAGTACAACGAGAGCCTGAAGCGGCGCGGGCAGCTCAGCCTGTACTGCCCCGATGGCGATCTCAAGGCGCTGTTCATCAACGATACGCCCTACCAGCAGGGCGTATCGGGCCAGTCCCAGACGTACAGCGATGCGTACCTCGAACTGATTTTCATGTTCTACCGGCTGTTCGGCTGGGGCATGCGGCAGATCACCGGCCATATGCAGGAATTCTGGGCGCTGCGCGGACTCGACATCGCGGTGCCAAGCTTCGGGCTTCTGAGCGAGCGATTCCGCACGTTGAAGGTTCAGGTCAAACAGCGCTGCCAGCGCGTGGCCGATTGCCTGTCCAGAGGCGAGGCGATCAGTCTGATCGTCGACAGCAGCGGGATGAAGTTTGGCCGGGCCAGCGAATGGCATCGGCAAAAGTACGGCCGCGATGCGCGCCAGACGCCTTGGCGCAAGATGCATCTGTCGATCGACCCGGCGATGAACATCCACGCGATCGCGATCACCGAGGATCAAGTCAGCGACGAGGCGGGCCTGGACGCGGTGCTGGCGGTTGAGGCGAACGTCGACTGCGTGATCGCAGACGGCGCGTACTACAGTATTGCGCAGACCGAGGCGTGGTCAGCCTGCGGCGTGCTGCCGGTGATTCCGCCGCCGGCGAATGCGGTCGTTCATGACCAGCCGGCGACGCGCTGGCACGACCATCTCGTTCGGTACATCAAGGACAAGGGCATCCATGCATTCCGGAACAAATACGGGTACGGCCAGCGCGCACTGGTCGAATCGCAGATCTCGCGAATCAAACGCTGCATCGGGGCGCGACTGCTGACGCGCCGGCTCGAATCGCAGCAGCGCGAGGGCGCGATCATCGCGAACCTCGTGAATCTGTGGAACAGCTTCGGCAGGGCAGTTTGCGTCAAGGCGGCATAGTTGCGTCCGCAACCAATTGGGTGCCTACCCTGCTGAACAAAGCCGTGAAAACCCGGTCGGAGGAGCGAGGCTCGCTGAAAATCCGGAAAAAGCCCTTACCCGGTGATTGCAACGCAGCGAAAGGATAGACGTCCATTATCGGGATGCGTTTCGGAATGCTCTGGAACATGCGAAAAGTCGTCACCTCTGGTTTGCTTCCCTGTCTGGCTGGTGACCGCGCCCCCATGGTTTATCTGACGGTAGGTGAACGATTGCAAAGATATTTTCGCTTCGGTGATTTGGGCAGCGGCGAAGATTTCTGGTATCGCATCGCGGTCTACTCAAGATGCATATTCCATGCTTGAGCCGTCGTCGCCGAAGTCAAGGCACAAATTTAGCCATCGCTGGATTGCAGTGGCGATAGCGATTTTCATCGCCACTGCAATCCAGCGAAATTCTTTCTGTTGCCTAGCCATGCTGCCTGCAGATCGTAATCGCATCCGTTTTCTCCGAACTGGTTGCGAACCGGATCGCACCAGACACCCATCTGGATCAAGCATGCCGTGATGTAATTCACGTGTGCCCTGGCGGCTATTGCCGCCCCAGAGA